>JBJEAV010000440.1:0-6491 GCA_051869395.1 Prevotella sp. | reverse complement strand
CACTTCAACTTGTGTACGCTTAAAGAATTTGCTAGGGTCTTCACAAAACATCATAGCTGCTACATTTCTGAGCATACGATTTTCCTTGGGCCCAACATACAAATCCATTTGCTCCTCAGAATGTCCTTTTGCTTATTAGTGAGTCGAAATTGAGGGGTAGTAACTAAGTCGGCTTGGACTTGGTTACTTTTCCCTCCGACTTGGTTACTTTTCCCTCCGACTTGGTTACTTTTTCCTCCGACTTGGTTACTTTTCTCACTGACTTGGTTACTTTTTATCTTCTGTTCAGAGTCAGAGTAACTAAGTTTAGTAACTAAGTCACTGCTGTTGTTACCGTCTCTTGCTATTGCTATCACGGGCTTATTATTGAGAATAACTCAATGTAAATCCTATAAAATCGCCTTTATATTGGCTTCCAATGATGTAAGCTACGATTGGCTATCGTCACAATCCTGTCTGTATATGAAAATGCCCGTGGTCAGCTAAGAGAGTAATTAAAATCATCGCAGTGTGAAGATATATGTTATCTCGGCAGGCCGCGGGCGAGACGCCCACGCTCCCAGAGGCATCCGCACAGTTTTTATATATACGCCTTTATACTTCATTTCGCGTACAAAGTTACTACATTTATTTCTACTTGTAGTCTTTTTGTCTAAAATATTTTACATATCTTAGTGGGTCTTCTGAGATGGCTTTGCCCGTGTGTTCAAGTGTTCTATGCACGTACGTTCAAAGGTGGTCTGGACGTACGGGCATAGGGCCTATGGACGTACGTGCAGGGAGTGCCTGGTCGTACGTCCAAGGGAGCTTTGAAAGACGGTGAATGAAAACTGATACGGAATGAATGAGATATGGGGAAAATGAACGGTTGATGAACGGTAATGAACATGTTGTCGAGTGATTGGCATTACCTCTCCCAAAAGTATGTTAACATAAATGGCAAAGTATCTAAAGATAAATGGTAAAATATGTTTAGATACTTTTAGAAGTATGTCATATCACTCTTTGCAATTCGGGAGACAATGTCTTCCCCGGCTTCAGTTCCTTCTTTGTCAATGTTGATTTCTTTGATTATTTACATTTTTCCAACATGTCTTACCACTATTTCCTACACTTTTCCAACAATGGAGACATTGCCTTGAATCATAGGCAAGTGGTAAACTGACAAGTAAAAGACTCAAGTTTCAGAAGCAACATATCTGTCTGTATATGAGAATACCCGCTGGCAATTATTTGTGGATTTTCTCGGCAAGCCGCGGGCGAGACACCCACGCTCCCGGAGGCATCCGCACAGTTTTTTATTTCAGAAACTTAAGTAAAAGAAAGCCAATCTTCATCTTGGGACAAAGAGGCAACTTCCTGAGCGTTCCCGCCAACCATCCTTCATTGGCTTCCCAACCACGCATTACATGGGCGCGAGGCAAGACACATACTCCATACGGAGACATAGAGTCAGAATTGAGGCTCATGCCCAACGGACACTATGAATATCAGTTTATTGTGCCGAAAGGAGTGGCATACGACGTCAATATCAAGGACCTTTCAGACGATGACGTCATCAAGGTGAGACAGATATAGTCACATCACCTTTTACAGTCCCCCCGTATCCTTAAATTCAGTAGGAGTCTTGCCTGTCCAATCCTTAAAACATTTCCGGAAGTACTTCGGATTGGAAAAGCCACAGGCATAGGCAACATCATTAACCGTCTCTCCTGCACTGAGCATCTGGCATGCTTTCCGGATGCGGGCCTCGCGAATGAAGTCAAGAGGTGTTACACCCAACAGGGATTTCATCTTGCGATGTAGCCCGGTCCTGCTGGTTGCTGTCGCGTCTGCCATATCTCCTATGTTTATGTCGGAGTCGCTGATATGTTCTTCTATGAATTTCATTGCCCGTTGCATGAATGCCTCGTCCTCAGGTTTCAGCTGCGGGACTTTAATTGTCGGTTTCTTGTCGGTTGGGCCTTCCTTCGACTTGTCTTTAGCACTGGCACTCAACAAGGCAAGATACGCTTCCTGCAGCTCATGTTGTTGCCTTCTGAGACTGATGATATGGTTGCGTGTGCGGTAAATCCCATATACAACCGCAAGGAATAACAGGAGGTATAATAATTTCGCCCATGCGGTTTCCCAAAACGTCGGTACGACAATTATTGTCAACGTGCGGGTGTTATCTACCCACACTCCATCCCTGTTGGTGGACCTTATGCTGAGCTGATGTGTGCCAGGTTCCAAATCCAGGAAAGTGACAGAGTTGTTTCTGCCTAAATGATTCCATTCCTTGTCCTTGCCCATTTGGAAGGCATAGAGAATATCTCCGCTGTCAGAGTAGTCAAGCGCGGAAAAGAAGAGCGTCATGTTTCGGTTGGGAGGTGTCAGTGTCAGGGTGTCCAAGGAATTGACAGCCCTGTCGGGGGCATTATTCTGAACCGACAGTGAGGTGAACGCTATTTTCGGAACAAAAGTGCTCTTTTTCAAGTCGGAAAGGCTCATTGTGAAGGCACCGTTATATACTCCGAAGAGCCATCTCCCGTCAGGCAGCTTCAGAGGTATCGCCTCGGTAAAATGAAATGGCTGTTTCCGGAAATTCACTCCGAATCCCACAGACTCATTATTGTCAGGATTCAACTTGATGAGTCTGTTGTTGCTGACGATTACCAGCGTCCCATTGTCCTCCACTACTGACTTTATGATGTCAGAAGGCAGGCCCGTAAGCGTGTTGAATTGTTTGAAGTCCAACTGCTCACTGAGCAAATCATCGGTAATTATCTGATTTAGCCCCCCACTTTCTGTACATACGAATATCCTCCCCTTGCTGTCTTCCATTATATAGATAACGGCATTGTTAGAGAGGCTGGAACTGCGGTTGGCATCCCTTTTGTGGAGCCGGAATTTGATGGAATGTAAGTCTTTCGGAGACACGTCGCCTGTCAGGAGTCCTTCGGTGGTCGCACCTAAAAGCACCCCCTTCTTTGTAATATATATATAATGTACGCGTAATGGGCTGCTATTGTCTGGCTGATGAAGTCCATTTCCCCTGTTGTAGAAGGAGAGGGACTTTGCCATTGGATTTTCTACGCACTGTAAACCGTCGTTGAAAGAAGCCACCCACAGTCGCCCCCTTTGGTCTTGTGCCGTACAATATAGTTCATTGCCACCAAGTGAAGTCTTGTTTGCAGGGTCATGCCTGAACTGTTCTATTGCAAAGATGCCGTTGCCCGTTTCTTTCAACCGGAAGAGTCCGTCGGGTTTGCTGCACATCCATATAGTGCCTTGCGTGTCCTGTATTATATGATATATGGGAGAGCCGAATGAAACATAGCGGGAATGTAAATGTCCGTCTCTGCCCAGATAGCCCAACAACTTGTTGTCCTTGTCGTAAATGCGAATGGTTGGGTCATCATTCGTAGTCATCCAATAGCGTTGTTTGCTGTCAAGAAAGAATGCTCTGGCACGTGCGGGCTTTTCTTGTGGAATTTCCTTGTATGGTTGTTGCGAAAATGTCAGTCGGAAGAGTCCGTTGCCGCTCCTCAGCCAAACATTACCCTGCTTGTCGGTAATACCATAGGACAGATAGGCAAGAGGGGTGATGTTTGATGGATAAGGTGTCCACTTCCCATTGGATGTTTCCTTGCGGAATAATTTTCCGTCGCGTTGTATTCGCCATAGTTGCCCATAGGGGTCATTACACTCTATTACATCACGATGGCTGATTTTTGCCCTATGCGTTTGTTCCCTTAATAGGGTAAGCACTTCTTTTTCTCTTTGGGCAGATACATTACTGAACGAGCATTTGCTGGTGTTGAACAGAAAAACGCGGTTGTCAATTATACATATCAAGTTGCCGTCGTTGTCGAGCATGATGTTCTGAAAGCGGTCAGACGGAATGTTCACGCCGTCACCTGTGTGCGACTTGAAAGTCTCGAATTTGTAGCCGTCATAGCGGTTCAGTCCATTCCAGGTGGCCACCCAAATCATGCCTTGTTGGTCTTGTATGATTTTTGTCACCAACCATTGGTCCATTCCCGACACTTCATCCAGGTGGGCGACAGAGCATTGGGACTGCCCCCGAAATGAGACCACTCCGAACATAAACAACACAACTGTCAAAAACAAGACTTTTTGCATATATTATTGCTTTTTTGCGGGCAAAGTTAATGCTTTTTTTTGAGAAAATAGCCATTTGGCATATTTTTGGGTATCATTTGGTGCAAATTTAACCCTCAAAATACCCAAAAAGCTGTACTTTTGCAGCCAAAATCATTATTTATTTAATCGTTAAAACTTTTATGAAAGCAAAACTACTTTTACTAATTTCACTTGCCGTGATGCTTTGTTCGGCGTCCGGCAGTAAAAAGGTACACACGTTGGGTGACTCAACAATGGCACCTTATGACGAATCTGCCACAGTGACAAGGGGCTGGGGCATGTATTTCGGGAACTTCCTTACAAACGGATGGAGTTCCATCAACTATGCCCGTGGCGGACGCGACTCCCGCGGAGGCTACGAGGAACTGTGGCAGACTGCCAAGAATCAGGTGGCTGAGGGGGACTATGTTATCATCACCTTCGGACACAACGACGAGAAAAATGGCGGTATGGACGGTTATGAACTTTACGATTACTATATTGCCAAGGGCGACCAAACGGCTGCCGCAGCCGTGGACAAGCGAGGTACAGTGCCGTCAACCACCTATAAGGAGAACTTGGGCAAGATAGTCGATGAGGCTATCGCCTTGGGTGCTCATCCCATAATCTGTTCACCTGTGTGCCGAGCTTATTTCACGGGTAATAAGATACGACGTAATGGTCGTCACGACTTAGGCGATTCGTTCAGCATTCTGACTGCTGACGGTCCCGTTGCCGGCAACTCTGTTGCTGCCGACGACCATACAATGGACTACGCCTGGCATTCAGAGCAACTTGCAAAGGAGAAAGGCGTGCCGTTCATCGACCTGACACAGGCTACAGCCGACCTCTACGAAAGCTATGGAAGCGGGAAGTGCTTGGACTATCTGTTCGACGGTGAAGGCAGCACCCATTTCAATACCACAGGTGCCCTGCTCGTAGCAAGAGAGTGTGCCCGTCTGATGAAAGAGCAAGGCATTATGGCTGATGACATCACTCTACCTATCGACATCAGCGTGACACCGTCAACAGCCGACTTTGGAGAAGCATATAAAGGGCAGACTCTGACCAGGGAGCTTACCTTAAATGGATTCGGTCTTTCACCCGAAAATGGTACTGTGAGCATCACCGCCACCGACGGCATACTGATTTCATTAGACAAAAACGAATGGGCGTCAACAGTAAGCGTAGATTATACGGCTTCAACATTAGTAAAAACTTTCTACGCACAAGTGACACTGACAGAAAACGGTCAGACCTCGGGCAACATATCTGTTACACAGGGAGATAAGACTGTCAATGTTCCGGTGTCGGCAACTGCCGTCACATTAGAAGGTGGAACGGAGGTGAAGGCCTACTGGCGATTGGAGTCGGACGATTCATACGTGCTGGCAGGACCTGCAACAGTGATTGGAGAGAGCTGGACAGGAATGTATGTACAACGATATGCCAGTCCGAACGCCAACACCGTATGGCCTGAAGATACGGGATTTGATGCTTCACGAAAAATGCAGCGCAACCTTCTGACAGGTGACAACTGGCCTGCCGACGAGATTGACGACAATCCAGAGCGTTATATCCAATTCGGTATCAAGCCTAACCAAGGAAACGTACTGAAGATAAATAACATCAGCCTCTTCATCTGCGGAGCCGGTGGTAATGGTATGTGTGCTCATGTATATTACTCTACCGACAACTTCGCTACCCGCACTACAATCTACGAGAAGAAGAGCATGACTGCCAACACTCCCGCACTTGTGTCAGCCACTCCTGTAATATCCTTAAATGAGGGAGAGGAGCTGTTGGTGCGCATTTATCCTTGGTACAACAATGCTGCAACCGGAAAAACCATCTGTATCAGCGATGTCACCATCTGCGGTATGGCCATGGATGCCTCTACAACTGGTGTAGAGGAAATGAAGAGCACAAACACAGACACCACCTGTTATTATACTATTGACGGTCTCCAAAAAACAACAATACGCCCCGGAATAAATCTTGTACGGGCAAACGATGGAAAGACAAGAAAAATCATTTATTAATCAAACTGACAAATCAAAAAAAAATATGCAAGGCAAAAAGAATTATTTATCACGGCTGCTGATCGCGATACTTGCCCTGCTGCCACTGATGGCAGCGGCTCAGGAAAATGTAGATGAGAAGAATTTTACAGCCACATGGGAGATGAAGAGCAGTCCCGCAGTGACGACTGCCACGACATCCAAGGCTGATTTGTTCTCTGTGGCCGAACTGTCATGGGGCGACAAGTTGGAGGAAAAGGGCGTGCGTACAGACAATGGCATCAGCCGACTCATGTTCCAACCCACGGAAGTGGCCGGTTCACGGGGTGAGGATAACGACAT
>JBJEAV010000439.1:0-6527 GCA_051869395.1 Prevotella sp. | reverse complement strand
CGCTCAAACTGTATTCTCTTTATGCCCTTTGCTGAAGCCACGCGCTCGGCGTCATCCAAAGGCACGGCAATGAAGGCGAAGCCACTGCGGCTGCGAATCACGTTCACTCCCTGTGCCTTCAGGTCTTCCTCCGTTGTTCCCTCTGCCATCTGCACGATAGCCAATGCGTGCGAGGGATTCACGCCAAGCAGCTTCTTTGCTCTCTGCGATGTGTTTTTCTTAAACTGGAAAACATCGGTTTGCCGCAATTCCGACCTCAGTTCCCTGAGTCTCACCTGTTCGGAGATGCCCAATTTCACCTGAGCCTCTGCGGTCAGTGCCGCCATCATCAGCGACACGGTTAAAATTCTTAATTTCATGATATTCTATTCTTTTAGTATCTTATGAGAAAAACAAATAGAGGTAAGGAAAACCGTTTTTGGTCTTCCTCACCCCTAAATTTTTAGAGAGAGATGTATCCTGTAGTATCAAAATACTTGTCTTCACGGTTATTCGCTTACTATAACCTTCTTGCCGTTGATGACATACATTCCCTTGCTCAGCTTGCCGCCAACCTTAACACCCTGGAGAGTGTAAATCTCATTGCCGCCATTCATAGCGTTAACACCATTAATGCCTGTTGCCGTCGGGTCAACGATATTCACGATTGATGCCGGAGTCACCTTAAACACGAATACACCCTCAACATTGGCAGCCACATCAGCACCGTCAACAATCACAGCAATGGCATTAGCCACAGCGGGAGTCACAGTTACCTCGTAGCTCTCGTCAAGTACAGACACAAGACCGTCAGTTGCCCACTTGTAAGCCACTCCTGCGGGGAATGTCACCGTAGCCTGATCGGGAGAGATACCCTCACCAAGCACGAATGTCACCTTCTTTTCATTGACGTCAAACGAGCCGTCAAGCACGATGTCAATGGCTGCACCATTGTCAAATGTAAGCTCATAGTTATATCCGTTCAACTGTGCAAGGCATCCGTTAATATATACCTTGTTGTCAGTACCTATAGCATCACCATAGCAGCTGAAACCGAATGGAAGGTCGGCATCACAGAAGTTCATCTCATTCTCGCCTTCCTTGAAATCGAATGTGAGTGTCCTGTCGCTCTGGCTTGCAAAGCTGAAGTACTGGTTGGCATTGCTGCGTCCATATACAGTGACGTTGGCTTTCTTGTCGCGAACAATCTTCACCGACTTAACTGTGATTACCATGCCCTCACTCACATTAACCTGGCATGATCCGCCATAAATGCCCAGTTCCTGAGTACCGTCGTTCACTGACACAAGCTTGCATCCCTCCTTGGCAACGATGGTGATGCACTTGTTTCCACCCTGGCTCACCGACAGGGCATTGTCGCCAGCCACGATTGCCATGCTGTTGTTGTTATACTCATATCCGTTATATACGGTGAAGTTAGACGGGTCATCAGCGTTCAGGGTGAAGTTGATTGAACCCAACTTATGAGCCTTCACGCCCAAGGTTGTATTCTCCGTGATGTAGAAGTTATACTGTCCGTATCCGAATGATGTGGTAGAGCCGTTCACTGAGAACTGGTCAAGTGAGTAGTCGGTGGTGTTGCTGATTACAGACACCTGTGCACCTCCCTGAATCTCAACGCCGTCAGCATAGTCAGGTACAGGGACACCGTTTACTGCCACACCGCTGACAAAACCCTTTGATTCCTCGTCGGCAAAGTCAAATGCCAAGGTGAACTTCACGTCAGCCGGCCATATAGACTCCACCTTCACGTTTGCTCCCTCTGTGTTCACATAATAGGTGGTGCCCTGAGGAGCCACTGCCTCACCATTGTTTGACACCTTGTAGAGCGGTGCACCTCCGGCAGGTGAAATCATTATCCTTGTCTCATTATTGGGGTCATACTTGATGGTGTTGTCACCCGCATAAAGAGTTATGTCGCGGTATGAACCGTCAAACATCGCCCTCACTGATGAAGGGTTGTCAATATTCAGGTTGAACGATGCGGTATAAACCACATCCTCACTTACTGTTTTAACATCCAATGTCATGTCTGAATATGGATATGTCGAATATTCGGTTTTGTAGCCGTTCAACTGGTTTGACCCTTCGTTCACCACCGACTCTAACAGCGAGCCTGGCTTGGCATAGATTTTCACCTGGGCATACTGGTTTACAGTATAGCTATTGCTACCCGTCACCACTGCCTGCTCCTCCATTGAGTAGGTGTTACTATTATAAACCTGCACACCCACGCGTGAAGCTTCATCCACAATCACCGTGACCTTTGCCGTCTGCGCATTTGCTGCCATTCCAATCATGCCAAGCAGCATCGCAAGAAATAAATTGTAAATTTTTCTCATAATATTGTTGTTTTTTAAGTTAATATAATGTGTAACAATGTATTATTCTGCCACTAAGAACGGGTAATAAACCACCGAATAGCTCAGTTTGATGACGTTGTTCTTGTCACTGTCGTCAGATAGTATCAGATACGACGGCATCTTGACGTTGTCGGTAGTGATGGTGAAGGTCTTCGCCTTGTTATAACCAAACGGGAAGAGGGCGTAATCCATCTTTGCATATTCGTGATACCACGCACCGCTGCCATATCCGCTCTGGTTGAACTGCATCTTCACCTTGTTGTCGCCTATCAGGGTAATGTCCATGTTCAAACCGCCCGAATAGGCATTGCCGTCGGAGGCAAGGCTCGCGAAGTGGAAACCGAAGCGGTTGTTGAATGTGCCCACCAAGGCATATATCAGCACGTCGCCAATCTCCTCAAGTCCCTGACCGAAGTATGTCCATGCCTTCTTGCCGTAGGTACCCATATTCTCGTATGAGCAGAACCACTGATATCCAACGAGCAACTGGTTCAAGGGCTGCTCCACCTGCTTCAATACAACTGAAGCGTCACCCTCGCGAGACACGAAGTTGCCGTCCTCCGAATACTTGAATCCCGTGATATCCACTCCATCCACGTTCACCTTGCCGTAGGTATTGATACCGTCGATGGCAAACACAAACGGCACGCTTATCGTCGTGGCATTGCCGTCGGCATCGGTGTCATTGAACACGAGTGTGCGGCGGTATGGCGAACCTGAGAGCTGCTTGCCGTTGATGTCAAGCGTGTATTTCAGCGACAGCATCTCGTTCTTCACCACTGTCAGCTTCTTCAGGTAGTCCTCCCATGTCATATCCGTGGGCATTGGAGTCAGCTCCACGTATGTACCCTGCTTTCTTCCCTTGAGCACCACCTTCTCCGCCGTTGCCGACATCACGCTGAAGTCATAGTCGCCTTCCATTCCCGTACCCTGGTCGCCTGCAAGCGGTGCAGAAGGGTCGCTGAACACATGGAAGAGGTTGTTGTATGTGTCGAACGAGAGCATCACTCCCGCGCTCTGCTTCACGCTGTAGTAACTTGTCTCGGTATAGTCGGCATACGACAACTCGTTCGCCACCTTCACCTTACCGTCGGCATCAAACTTCACCAGCATGTTATATCCACCCCACTCCGAAGGCTCGCCGGGGAAATACTGCATAATCCATCCGTTCGAGGGCGCACTGAGCACCTCGATGGTCTTCTTCACCTCTGCGTTAGCCCTGTTAGCCGACGAGTCGCCGAAGAAGTCGTCTTCCTCATTGCTGCACGATGACACCGTCATCACGGCCACAGCCAATGTCAACAGATAAAATATCTTTTTCATCATAGCGGTCATTCCTTAATTTAGTGATTTCAAATCCAGTTCACCCACGTGCTCCTGTCTCTTGAGCACCTCGTCTCTCACTGCGTCTATGTCCATATTCCAGCTGTCCTGCATATACGAGCGCAGTATTTCGAGCTTGGTGTTCAGAGCCGCCTGTCCTGCCTCACTTGCCTTGCCCACGAGGTTGTCCCAGTATTCCTTGGTATGTGTCACATAGTTAGACATCATCTCGCAAAGGTCCTCGTCAGTGTTCATCGATGCGTAGGGAGAGATAAATCCGAGGTCGAGAGCCTCCTGGTCTGTAAGGTTCACCCAGCTCTGCGAACGGTAGTCAGAAGGGGTCACCTCCTTATACTCCGTGGGATAGTCCTTCGTCTGGTGGAGGATATGAGTGAACTCATGGTGCATCGTATGGAAGTACCAGTAGTTGAGGAACTCAACGTCGAGGTTTTCCAAGTCGATACTGTTGATATTACACAGTGTAATCTTCATACCGCCCTCGGCTACACCGATGCTCACCGAACCGTCAGTATTATACTGTGGCGAACCCACGAGATGTATCAGCTTAGGGCAATAGGTGCGTATAAACGTGTTGCCCATCACCTCTGCGTATGCGTCGAGCCACAGATACTTGGTCAACTTGGCTATTGCTATCGACTTGTCGTATTCTGCGGGCACAAGGTTATAGCTCATGTCGCTCTCGCTGTACTCAAAGCGGTATTTCAACTGTATGTTGTATTCTCCGACATAGTTGGTCTTCAGCCATCTGTCGAAATCATTCTCGGGCATCGACACCGAATCGTCGAACACGCTCCTCGGGTCGAGGTCCTCGCTGCTGCAGGCTCCAAGTGAAAGAGCCATTGCTGCCATGAATATATATTTCTTCATATTTAATTCCTAATTTCTGATTCCTAATTCCTAATTATCAGGAGTTTACCTCGGATTTGCCTCCAGTCCTGCCGATATCACGTCGTCGGGCAATTGGAAAGCCCTTCTCAGGTCGTCCTTGCGCAGTATGTCGGGAGTCGTGCCCGCACGGTTGTGGGCGATCTCTATGCCGAATCGCTTGATGTCCTGCCAGCGCATTCCGTCCATGATCATCTCGCAGCGGCGCATGTGCAGCAGACAGTGATACAGGCTCTCCTCAGTCTCGTCATCCACGGTGAATCCCGTGGGGTTCAGGCGTTTCTTCGGTGTTGAGTACTGCGACGCAGGCAGGGGGGTGCCCTCGGCGTCCTCGCTGTATTCCATATCTCCGTATATCGTCTCGATGTCCTCGATGACAATGTCATATTTCGTGCGGCAGTTGTATTCCATCCATGTGTTGATGTCCTCCACTGCCTTGTCGTACTGCTTGGTATGAACGTATGCCTCGGCACGGCAAAGCAATGTCTCGGGACCTGTCAGCGGCACCGTCACCACCATAGGATAACCAATACCGTTCACCTTATCCACATACTGCATGTCCTGACGATATTTCGTATAGCATATCTTCTGCTCAATACCCCAGCATGAGTTTGCCATATACAGGTCGCTGCTCGTGCCGTATGCTCCCCAAAGTCCTGAGGTGCGGTATGTCTCGATGTTACAGATATAAGTGGCGTTGTGTCCATAGCGCGTACCTATATTATATGGTCCTATCCAGAAGGGCATCTGCGAAGTGGCTATCTGCAGCAGGAAGTTTGCCGCCGACTTTGTCGATACAAACTCATTGCAGCGCGAGGTGAAGTCGGCTGCCATGGCATATATCGTCTTCCAGTCGCGCATCACCTTGCCGGGGTTGTTGCCCAGCACCTTGTTGGCACATTCTATCGCCTTGTCCCATTTCTGGTAATAGAGATAGAACCGTGTGGCGAAGGCGTATGCCGCATTGGTGTTGAAGTGATATTTCTGCACCGTATATAGGTTGTTGTCTATCAACGGCAATCCCTCCTCGATGTCCTTCTCGATGTTGGCATACAGCTCTGCCAATGTGCCGCGGGTGTATTCAGGCTTAACCGTTGTCTCAGGCTCGGTGGCGTATGGTAAGCCGAGGTTCTGCTCCGCTGTCTGCGGTGCGTAAGCCTGACAGAAGAAGTTGGCAAGGCAGAAGTGTGCCCATGCCCTGCACAGCAGTGCCTCTCCCCTCTGTGCCTTCATCGTCTCATGACCGCCCATTTCCTCTATTGAAGCGAGGGCCTGGTTGGCAGACGCTATGGCGAGGTATGTATTGTTCCAGAAGCTCAGAGGGGAATCGTTGCCCGTGCCGGTGATTTTCTCCCACAGGTAAGCCTCCTGCTGCTGTCTTTCGCCGATAGTGTAGTTGGCTCCGTTGTCCATCGTGTTATCCGAAGCCATTTCGCACAGGTAGTTGACGTTGCTCTCGGAGTATGCCGACACGAGCAGCTTGGTCACCTTCTCGGCTGAGTTTATCTCGGTGCGGTTGTCGGGCATCTTGTCGAGGAAGTCATCGCACGATGTCAATGCCATTCCTGCCGCAACCGTCAGTATCAATATTTTTTTATTCATAATCCTTATATATCTTTAAGTTTCGCATTTGCTCAACTTTGTGGAGTTAAAAGGAGTTATAAGAAGTTATCGCTCCCTGTGGTCGCTCAGGAAGATAAAGGACAATAGTAAAATCCATGCTTAACACATATGTCATCTATCTCCTTTTATCTCCTTTTATCTCCTTTTTACTACTTCCGAGAGTTGAGTTAAGTATTATATTCCCAATCTCAAAGTTAACGTAAACTGCTTCGGCATTGGCGATGCCACACCGCCGCTGTTATAGAATTCGGGGTCCTGACCGTTTAGCTTGTCATCCGAATAGATGAGGAACAGGTTGGTGGCCTGCAGCTT
>JBJEAV010000438.1:2595-6597 GCA_051869395.1 Prevotella sp. | reverse complement strand
ATGTTGGCGTATATAACAAATGCGCAGACAGGAAAGCTATTCAACACCGACAAGGGACTATCGAGCAGTTTCGTCGGTGATATCTATCAAGACCACGACGGTTTCCTGTGGATATCCACAAGAAACGGTCTGAACCGTTACGACGGCTACAACTTCAAGGTTTTCAAGAAGGGACAGCCGGGGTGTGACGGCATGTTGTCCAATTACATCAACACCGTCAGGCAAAGCCGCGACAAGATATTATATATAGGTACGCAAAGAGGCGTGCAGATGTATAAGGATGACAAATTCCAAGATGTCAGCCTGTATAAATCCAATAAAGAGAAGACTATTGCGTTTGTCAGCTGCGTCACTGAGAGAAAGGACGGAACAATATTAGTGGGCACTTCGGGCAACGGGGTTTTCCTATTGAAAGACCACAAGGAGGGACACCCGTTCACCCCTGTGAGCGACATCACGGGAGTGAGAAAAATATTCGAGTCGAGCGACGAGACGCTATGGTTTCTCACGGAAGACAAAGGGCTTGTGACACTGAAGGGCAACAAGCGCACCACCTATTTTAACGACGAAACGATGAGGATGACCTCACTTACCATCTGCGAGGACAAAGCGGGAAACATATATATTGGCACATATCAATACGGACTTTACGTGAAAGCCAAAAACGACGATGAATTCAGGCATATTGAGACAACGGGCGACCTTCATATACAGGCTCTGCACGTATGCCGCAACGGAAATATCCTGCTCGGAATCGACGGCTATGGCGTGGCAATATTGAATCCCAAGAACGGATATATAACATGGAATCCATATTTCAGCCACGAAACCAACCTTCACCACTCAAAGGTGAACTCATTCGCAGAGGACAACTCAGGGAATATTTGGTTCGGCATGCTGCAGAAGGGTGTGTTCATGCAGCCCGAGAAACCAATTGGATTCGGATATACAGGGGCTAAGATGGGCAACAAGAACCAGATTGGCGACTGTTGCGTGACGAGTACATTGATAGACAGCAGGGGACGCTCATGGATAGGAACTGACAAGGACGGTATATACGTGCTTGACTCCAACCACAACCTCATTACCCACATCAGCGACACGCCAAGCACTATCATTGCCCTTGCAGAGGACAAGGAGGGACGGATATGGGCAGGAGCATACGTGAGAGGATTAGGATATATCGACCCTGACACATATAAATATAATAAGGTGGAACTGAGTATGGCATCAATACTTAACATCTTTGACATCGAGGCTGACACACGGGGCGATTTGTGGATTGCGACAATGGGACACGGACTTATCAGATATAACCCGACAACTGGTTATACAAAGGTTTATCCTGCAAGCGAGAGCGCCACGGGCAACAGAAAGCAGAACGCATTAGTGAACGGATATATCAACCAACTTGCACTGTCGAAAGACAACCAACGGGTATATGTAGCCACTACAATGGGGCTGTGCTGCCTCGACATAGCACGCAACTCATGGACAACGGCATTCGGCGAGAACGTGCTCAACTATGGCGTGAACATACGCTCGGTGGCTGAAACGAGCGGGAAATTCCTGTGGTACGGCACTGACGACGGTCTATATAAACGCAACATCACAAGCGGACAATCTGAATTATTCAAGGAGGGTGAAGGACTTCCTGACAATGGCATAGCATCCATCATCAAGGACAAGGACAACAATGTATGGGTGGCTACTGACCACGGTTTATGCCTGATGAACGAAGGCAACGGGAATGTGAAATACTGTTTCTACGTGGATGACGGACTGCAAAGCAACGAGTTCAGCGACGGGGCGGTGTCACTTGGTGCCGACGGTACACTGCTCTTGGGAGGTATCGGAGGAATCACATGGTTCAACCCAAGACACATCAAGACATCGAAATGGCAGGCAAAGGTGCAGTTGACCAACTTTTTGGTCAGCGGTTTACCGATAGCAACTGGCGAGAAGTCAGGCTCTTATACCATCACCGACAAACCAGTGATAGAGAGCGACAAGTTCGAATTAGATCCCAATGACAATACGTTCTCAATACAGTTGTCAACACTCACGTACGATGCCCCCGAGCACATAAGCTACTCATATCGCATCAACAACGACCAATGGACAACACTGCAACCGGGACAGAACGAAATCAACTTCAGCCATCTACCTCCGGGAATGTATAAGTTCAAGATAAAGGCGGAAAAGAACGGGCAAGAGTCGGAAATAAAGGAATTCAGCATCAGAATCCATGCCCCATGGTATCTGTCCTCATTTGCTTTTATACTATATATGGCTCTCATAATTGGAGCTATATACCTATATATAAAATATCGCAAGCGCAAGGAGCAAGACAGGCTGGAACTTCAGGAACATATCCACGCTGAGGAAATGAACGAGGCGAAGATTAAGTTCTTCATGAACATAAGCCACGAGATACGCACCCCTATGACGCTTATCATGGCTCCGCTTATGTCGCTGCTCAAGGATGACAGCGACCCGCAGAGAACCGGTGCATACGTAACAATAAAGAGGAATGCCGAACGTATCCTGCACCTCATTAACCAGATGATGGACCTAAGGAAAATTGAAAAGGGTATGATGAAGATGAGGATGCGCGAGACGGACATCATCGGATTCGTCAACGACATCTGCAATATGTTTGAATATCAGGCGAAAGCCAAGAAGATAAAGTTCAGGTTCATTCACGAGGACGAGAAACTGCCTGTATGGATTGACCTCGCCAACTTTGACAAAGTGCTGGTCAATCTGCTGTCGAATGCGTTTAAATACACTCCTACAGGTGGCAAAGTCGATATCACAGTGAGTCATGATGACAAGAATCTGGTGATTGAGGTTCACGACACTGGCGAGGGAATACCCAAGGACAAGATAAACCGTATTTTCGAGAGATTCTACCAAAGTGAGACATATACCAACAACCGTCATCTCGGAACCGGTATCGGTCTCGACCTCACCAACTCGCTCGTTCTCCTACACCACGGAAGCATCACGGCAAAGAACAATGAGGACGGGCCTGGCTCTACGTTTACCGTTGTCATTCCTCTCGGCAACAGTCACCTGAGAGAGGACGAAATCGCCATAGAGGAGATTGAAAAGGAGAACGAGCCAACACATGTGGTTGACATGCTGAAAGAGGCTTACGAATTCCAACAGGAAGAGGAGGAGCAGATGGGGGCATCCACAGAACACCCCACAGCCAAACGTGGAAAACCTTGGCTCGCCATCGCAGAGGACGACATGGAGATACAGCAGTATCTTGCACAGGAACTGAAGAATTCATTCAAGGTTACAACATACGACAATGGGCAAGAAGCTCTTACTGGTATTCTGAAGGATGTGCCTGACATCGTGCTGAGCGATGTGATGATGCCTATCATGGACGGCAACACCCTGTGTGCCAAACTGAAGCACAACATTCGCACAAACATGATACCTGTGGTGCTGCTTACAGCGAAGTCAAGTGACGAGGACAAGTTGGAGGGTCTTGAGACAGGTGCAGACGCCTATATCGTGAAACCCTTCAACCTCGACATACTGAAGCGCACACTGCAGAACCTCGTTGCCGCAAGGAACATGATGCGCAACAAGATGGAGGGAATGGAAAGCCAGGAGAAGAACGTGGAAAACCTCGACATGCAGACTCCCGACGACAAGCTGATGGAGAGGGTGATGAAGGTAATCAACGCCAATATGAAAAATGCCGACCTGAGCATAGATTATATCGCCAAGGAGGTGGGACTGAGCCGTGTACACTTCTATCGCAAGATGAAGACATTAACAAATCAGTCGCCGCATAACTTCCTGCGTAATATCAGGATGAAACAGGCGGCACGCTTGTTTGACGAAGGTCATCAGAACGTCAACGACGTGATGTATGCCGTGGGCTACAACAACGCCAGCTCATTCTCCGTAGCCTTCAAGGCGGTATATGGCATGTCGCCGAGGGAGTATATTAAAATTAGGAATTAGGAATTAGGAATT
>JBJEAV010000438.1:0-2495 GCA_051869395.1 Prevotella sp. | reverse complement strand
AATTAGGAATTAGGAATTAGGAATTGGCTGCGCAAAGGCATTCCTAATTCCTAATTATTTTGACGTAACAGCGGCGGCGCTTGTGGTTCTCCGGCTTCAGCGGGCCCCACTGGCTCTGAACGTTGTCGTTGGTCTCCATCTCAACCTGACTCTCGCCCCACTTGTAGCCGTATTTCTGATACCATGGGATGAGGTCGGCAAACATCAGGGCATTGGCTCCCTTTGACCTGTATTCGGGCAAGATTCCCATAAGAAGCAGGTCAACACCCTCGGTCTTCTGGTATTTCAATGCGCGAAGCACATGCCACCAACCGAAGGGGAACAGACGACCGTTGCGGCATTTCTGGAAGGCTCTCGACAAAGAAGGAATGGTAATACCAACACCTACCACCTTCTTGTCGGCATTCCAATCCTCCACTAATGTGATGAGATTGAGGTCTGCCATGGGCAGATACATCTTCACATAGTGGTCAATCTGCTTCTGCGAGAGTTCGGAATATCCGTAAAGGTCCTTGAATGTATCGTTGATGATAGAAAACACTTTCTGTCCATAGCCCTGCTTGAACACCTCGTCGCGGGTGAGTTTCTTGACGTGCAGGTTATATCGCTTCTCAATCATCTGCGCTATCTTGGTGTATTTCTCGGGTACTTCCTCAGGCACATACATCTTATATTCCACATAGTCGTTGTCCTTCTCCCATCCGCCAAGGGCTTCCATGTGTTTCGGATAATAGGGATAGTTGTATATTGTGGCCTGAGTGCCGAGCTGGTCAAATCCCCAGGTAAGCATACCTTCGGGATCCATATCGGTAAAGCCTAAAGGCCCTACCACCTCCTTCATTCCATGCTCCCTTCCCCACTCTTCCACGGCATTGAGCAAGGCACGTGAAACCTCAATGTCATCGATGAAATCAATCCATCCGAAGCGGACACGGCTCTGCCCCCAACGCTTGTTAGCCTTCTCGTTGATGATGGCAGCTACACGTCCCGCTACCTTGCCGTCCTTATAGGCAAGGAAATACTGTGCCTTGCAGAAGTCAAAGGCGGGATTCTTGTCCTTTGACAGGGTGTTGATTTCATCGCTGTGCAGATTAGGCACATCGTATTCATTACCACGATAGAGGTCATAGTGAAACTGGATAAACGCTTCCAGTTGACGCTTGTTGCTGACCTTAACGATTTGTACTTCTGACATATCTATATCCTTTAATTTAATGACATTACAAATGGTTCGGGCTGCAAAAATACGAAAAAACATTGATTATACCAAATGTTTTATGTATTATTTGATAATTTAGTGCATATATACAATATATGACAAGAGTTAATGTCGGTTGTGGCGAAGATATAGGTGTTTCCACCATCCTTTAGTTTAAGGCGTTTTCTTAGTTCCTGGACGGAGAGAGGAAAGTTGCGGGTGGCGATATTCGCGGAGGCTATGCCAGAGAGGGCTTGGCGCAGTTCTTTCTTATTCATAGTGGTAGTTTTCTCGATTGAGAATGAACGTCCTGGGAAATCATGGATTTCCTCAGATGAGATGAAAAGATGGCTATTGGGAGCTATCTTCATAAGATTAGGATATCTGTCACAAAGGGCATCGAAACAACCTGCCTTCATTATCGAGGCATTTGGCTCATATAGGAAGGCGGGGATAGCCGCGATTTCTGGATTATACGAAACGGCAAACTGACGTTTGCCGGACAGGGACTGACGGGAAAGGGGGACAACTATTGACGAGAGGGCACCCGCAGATATATTGGCACAATAAAGGGAGGGAAAAGAATCGGGACAAGAAGGCGATGATATAACATGAGACGATAGCACCACTATCAATTCCTTACAGTCATTATCCACAGAAACTATATGTACCTCAACAACATTCTCCTCGCCCAAGTCTGCCACCGCCTTGCGCCAATCGAGCATAGGCGACAGCTTTATCATCACCAATGTCGCCTTCTTCAGAAGCATCGGCAGGAGAGATATGACATCGGGAGTACAGTCGCTTATGGCGAATGTCTTTCCGCCATGACTATCCCTTCGGGCAGGGTCGAGATATATAACGTCAGCCTTTTCGCAATAATCAAGATATTCCTCTGCATCCTCACATACAACTTCTGCATTATCAATACCAAGACAACGGAAGTTATGACTTGCCACATCACAAAGATGCTCCTGACGCTCAACATATACCGCCTTACGGAATCCACGGGAAAGAAAGGAGAAATCAACACCAAAACCGCCGGTCAAATCGATGTATAATGAGGAATTAGGAATTAGGAAGGAGGAATTAGGAATGAGCCTATCCAATACGGATTTCTTGTATTGGGCGGTTTGCTCGCTGGAGCATTGCTCCATCGAGATATGGGGAGGATAGACAACAGAATCTACCGCTGCCCAAGAAGGCAGCTTTCGTCTCGCCGTCTGCCTGCCTGCTATCTGGTCGAGAGCAAAAGGCAGGTCAACCCCCTCTAATCCATGCGCCTTAAGTGCAAGGG
>JBJEAV010000437.1:4407-28955 GCA_051869395.1 Prevotella sp. | reverse complement strand
GTACGGTCAGACCGTTGCCTTCTGGTATTACGGAGGCATTTGTTTCAACGTCTGAATCGTTGTATTCTGTTGACTGGATTTGAGCGGTTACTGCCTCTTGGGTTTGGGTCAAGAGTTGGTTGCGATAATCGTCAACGGACATTTGACCGCCGAAGACAAGCCCGTTCGTGTCGGGACGTTGGATGAAGTTGCCATCTTGGTCGCGCATTATTACAAGACCGTCGCTTGACATTACTCCGTTTAGGTCAACAGTGATGTTTCCTCCGGCAAGGGTGTATTGGTTGCCTTGTTCGTCAGCAACTAAAACTATTGACGGTTGTTGTTGTCCATTGAGAGTGCCATTGAAAGTTACATTTGACACTTGCTGCTCTATCTCGTCATTTATCTTTTCCCCGGTGCGAGAGATAAAGCCATCCTTGAAGGCTTCCGCATTGCACAATTCTGCAAAGGCTGATATAATATCTTCCCCGTATTCATTGTCTATAAGATATTGGAAGATGTCATTTGTAGTGTTCCCTTTGCTTACCAAATCGGCGATAGCTGATTGCAGGTCGGGATTGGAGACGGATTTCCACTGCTGACGGGCATTAGCTTGGCGGGTGTTAACTGTGTCAATGGTTTGCTGGTCGCCTATAGGAGTTCCGTCGGCGAGGTCTTGACCGTTTTGGTTGTCAGATTCTTCGTGTACTTCATTTTCGGGATAGACAAGCTGCGAGGCGAACTGCACCATTTGACCAATGGCATTCTGTTCCTCGTCAGTGCGCTTGAACGGGTTCTTGTTAAGGATAGGCTTAATATCATCGAGAGTCATACCGAGGTTTGAAAGCATATTATTCATCTGTTGGCGCAGAGATCCGTCGGTATCTTTAATGAATATGGAACTATATATGTTTTTCGCATCATTGTCCATACGCTGAATGTCAAGTTTCTCCTTGTAAGCCTGGGCTTTTTCCTCGTCCATAAACTTCTTGCGTTCAATGAGGTTGCCATTTTCGTCATAGGAAATCACGGCAAACGGCTCGACACCTGATTGTGCGTTGACATTAACCACAACGCTTCTGTGAGGCTGTGGCTGTGTGGTATCGTCCTTCATTTGTGCATTAAGCCCGAGATTGAAGCCTCGGACTTTAATGAGTCGGTCGATATATGTAAGCGCATCTGTACGTTGTTGTTCTGTCATATTGGGATGCTTCTTCACGAAAGCAATCATTGCTCCCATATTTTCGTTTGAGGTATTGTCGATAGCGTCTTTCATATCATCTTCCCAATTATTGCCAAACGACTGAGAAGCTGCTATATCCGCCTTGTTGAGCTGATTCTTAAAACGGTTATATTGAAGCCTGCGTGTTGATTTATTAACGAGATGACCGCCGAGACCAACTGCACCAAGCATACCGATGCTCAATGCCATACCCCCGAGAATGTCTCCATGTGTTTGCGGGTCAAGAAATTCTGACATTGAATTATCTCCGACAATAGCTGCATTAAGAGGGATATTCATATATTCCTCGATAACTTCACTTGGATAGCCTTGTATGCCTGCACGATTGGCGATATTTGAAACGGTCTTGTACCATTCCTTGCTTGTCATATTGTTAAGGAATCGGCTTGCATTTTTTAATCCTGCCTTTGCAAACATCTTGGAAACGTTGATACCGGGAAGATGCTCGCCAAGTTTTTCTGTGTAGTTTTCTATCATTGCGGCATTCACGCCGTGGGCTGCGGCGGACAAGAGACTTTCCCCGCCTTCAAACTTGAAGTTGCCGTTTTCATCTACATAGAGGTCTCCTTGGTGACGTTTGAGAATGTCGGCGGTTGTCTTTCCTGCTTGAATCGTGGTAGCTATTGCGTATGCTCCCGCAAGGTCTCCTATAAGAACACCAGTGTTTTTGAGTGTTGCGGCTGCAATGTTTTTCCCTCCCATCTGAGTGATACCTCGTCCGAGTTTGGTGGTGAAGAGTTTGGCTGCTGCATTAAGTCCTTGCCTTGCTCCCCATTTGGACAGTCCTTCAAAACCGCCGGTGAGGATGAAGTCTGTCATATAAGGCAGTGACTCGCCGCCAATCTTTGTATATCTATAGATATTGCCCATCTGCTCGTCTTCGAGAGCCATTGCGCTATTGGCTCCAATCTGGCTGTTGGCAAACGCTATTTCATCGTTAGTGAGGCTTTCTTTTCTGTCGAGTTTGCCTTTTATCTCCTCCATCTTGCCCATAGCGGCAAGGTCTGATATGCCGAAGTCCCAAGTCTTAGCTGTAAATGCAGTATTGTCAAGAGCACGGAAGAATCCTCCAAGGGCTAAGTCATTTTTGTCTCTTACAGCTTCGAGGCTTCTTATCTCTTGTTCGAGGTTGTTCAGTTCGAGACGGATATTTCTCCTTTTTGTATCAGCTACGCCAAATCTACCTTGATATAGTTGTGTTCCTAACCCACCTTTGAGTTTCTTTTCAAGTTCTGCGGCACGTTTCTTCGCATCAGCAATTTTCTCATCTATTGTCTTTTCGTGCCATCCGAGTTCACGCTGTCGCGCTCCTGCTTCCATTTGGCGTTGATTTGATGCACGGACTTCATCGTGAACCATGCCTTTGACTGGCATGCCTTGTTCATTGAGAACTGGATTTCCATTCTCATCACGTGCGACTGTCGGTGCTACTCCAAAATTCAGCATTGAGAAACCTTTGCCTTCATTATCTGTTGGTGTAAAGTTGTCAATATCTCGCAGATTCTTGACATTAAACTCGTCAACGAGAGGCTGACCAGTGGCATTGTAATATTCCATTTGGTCGCTCATCTGCTTGGCTGCGCTTGTAGTTCTTTGTTGCGCAGCTCTTTGATAGTTGTCTCTTGCTGCATTGGTGCCATCGGTCTTTCTTCCATTGATAACGTCCAATGCGGCTTGGATTTGGTTCTTTGCTTTCTGTTCTGCCATTGTCATGACAGGTGAATCGCCGAAGGGTTGCAATCCTTTGGGATTTACCATTTCGGAGTAACCCCAATCGGAAGTGGGTTGGAGGGATGGGGTGTTGGTTTGGGTAGGGGGTGTAGGTAGTGTAGGTGGTGTAGTGGACTGCGCAGTTGTTGCCGGCTGCTGTTTGGCAGTCGGCTTTTCCATTTTCCATGCTCTTAGTCCGTCTTTTGTGGCTTGTTCGAGCATAGTGGCAGGAATATCGTAGTTCTTGCCTGTGGCATCATCAACCATTCTTACCTTATATTTACCATAGGCATTAGGATTCTTGTTGAACTCTGCCATGTCAACAAATTCCTGCTTACCTGACTGTGAAATCAAATTAAGAAACTTCGGCATATCTTATATATTTAATAATTTCTTTCGTATTTTTTGTATTTATTCTCTGGCTTGTTCGCTTTGGCTTGCTGTCTTTGTTGGAGTTTTCTTGTGGTGGTTACATTGTAATTTTTGCCATCACTGCGCACTGCTCCAATTCTTTGCATCCAAGTGGTATATCCGCTTGACCAATACGCGGATTTGACAAGCTCGTCCATTTTTCGGTAATTTGGTTCTGCTTGTGGACTATCAGCATTAACTCCATTAAGCGCAGAGCCATTTAACCATATATTAAAGTCAGAGTCTTTTATTGGATTAATAACTTTCTTGTCAACAAGGTCTTTGTATATTATCGGGAGATACTGCTTGTATTTTTCTTCGTTGACAACCCAAGATATTGTACCTCCTTTAGCATTGTCATAATGAGGAACTGGAATATACCCTTTTGGCAAGTCTCCATTCTTACCCATTTTCCAAGCGAGTGCGCGCTGTGAAGTATTAGCATTGGCAGCCGATATGGCATTGCTTTGCGCCCTGAGTTCTTCTGACACCTTATTATGTCTTACGCTTTCGGCGAATGTCCTGTCAGCGTTTGTTTTCTTGAAGTCAAACTCGCGGTCTTTGTTGGCTTGGTCGCCTTGCCACTTGAACTGAGTCCATTGGCGATTCCATTGGTCGTTGGCAAGTCCTCTTTCGAGTTCGGCTTGCCTCATGCCGAGCATTGATGTCTTGTAGTTTTGGTCGGCTTTGAGTTTTGCTTGCTCCATTGCGTTCTTTAGGGCGGCGGCGCGCTGCGATTGGAGTTCGGCTCTCTTCTGTTGGTAGAGCGATTCCTGCTGTGTTACAGGTGATGTGAACTGCTGCGGTGTTGCGCCTCTTGTTGTGAAGTAGAGATTGCCGAGATGGCGGAGGGCATCGCCGAGGAGAAGGAGGCGTTTCTTGCTTTCGTTCTCCTTGGCGAGCTTCTTTTCTTCTGCTGAGGGCTGGAGCATATAGTTGTAAACCGAGGAGGTTGGGTCGGTTGGGTTGGGAGTGTAGGGTGGGGTAGTTTTTACAGGGGGCTGTAGGGCTGAGATTGCGCCTTTGGCGTAATCTGTCAGTTGGAAGGTGTCGCCCGAGCCTTGGAAGTAGTTTTGGGGTGGCTTGGCAGCAGAACTGCCAAGAACAGTGGCTGGGTCGAGTTGGGCGACAGATTGGGTCATTGAGCCGGGAACTGAGCCAGTCTGATTTATTTGGGCGGGCATGGCGGGTGGGGTAAGAGACGTTTCCAATGGTTTTAGGAACGGTGTCTGACTTCCGCCTCCGGGGAGGAATATGTTTTTTTCGTAAACTTTACTGTTTGGCATATCTCTTTGTATTATTTAATAAGGTGAAGAAATAGGCTACGAACAGACAATAGACGTGGATAAGCATGTTCACGTGAGGGAGTAGTCCCGATATTATTGTCATAGGGAGAATCTTGATGCACATATTCTTGAAGTTGCCATACTTTGCCCAAGTGATTCCTATATGCGCGAAGATAACGCCGCTGAGTCCATAAGTGGGCTGGTCGGCGAAGCAAGGGAGGAAAGAGCATAACACGGCGAAGAACCAAGCTGAGTTGTAGAGTGGGAGACGTAGCATCCACACGACAAAGCAGTTGGCAAGGAGATGGAATATGTTGGCATGGCAGACTGGGTAGATGAAATGACCCAACAGAGAGCCATTCCATTCATACCCTGTCTGCGGAAGGATGAAATACGAAAGAATTACAATAAGAATTATAATGTCATTCCTCTTCATATCTGATAACCAGTTTTATGTTCTTCTTTGTTTGGGCTTCCATGTGTCGAGACCAAATGGTTATAGTTCCCTCGCCAAGTCCTGTAGGGATAATGTTTATCAGTCCCATACCCTTGTTGAGGACACAGAAGCCTTTAACGCTGCCCATAAACTCTATATCGTCGATGCAGTTTTCGTCGATGGTGTAGTTTATAACGACCTCACGCTTGATAAGTTCCTCGAATGGGTGTTCAGTCTTGAAGTAGTTCTTCGGGAAGACTATTTCGACTGATCCCTTGTCAACGGAAAGAGTCTGAGTGAAGGGATATGTCGGGGCTTTGGGTGGAAGTTTGGTGAAGCAACGCTTGATGTCGTTCAGCTTGTTTTCCATCTGCTTGGCATATATCTCGGATTGCTTCGGGTTGATGGTATCATACCATTCAACAAGCATGGAGTATGCGATGTACTCGGACGAAAGTCTTGCGAGCGAGGATGTGTAGTTCTCGTTGAAGCGGTCGGTAACTCTTAGTTTGTAGATGATTTCGGAGTCAACATCATAGCAGACGATAACAGCGTTATCGCCTGTCACCTGATTACAGTCGTCGAGATAATCGGTGAACTGAGTGGCGAGCGATTCGGCTGCGGAGATCATCGAGTTGAAGAGTTTCCTCTCGTGTTCCGCTTCGTCTCCAGCGGTCTCCTGATAAGCCATTTTTGAAGCCCTCTCGTCAACGGCTTTGTCGTAGAGTCCCTTGATGTGGGCGTCAACCTTTACCTTGTCGATAACTACGGAGCGCAGAATATTCAGAGTGATGTTCTTCATGCCTGTTCCTCCGTTTCCTTGGTCTCGAACGTTCCGGTAGTGTCGAGGATGGTTGCATCCCTTTTCTCTTCACCGTCCATAATCTGAGGGGCGGCGGGAGCCATCTTGTTGAAACACTTCCTTATTGAGTTGAGATAAGAATTAGACAACTGTGTATAGAACTGCACCTGGTTCTGTCCGTTGGTGATAGCACCCCACCAAAGAACGAGGACATAGTTCGTGATGTACTCCGAAGAGAGTCGGGCGAGTGTAGGCGCGAACGATGTGTTGAATCGCGCATCAACGCCCACTGAGATTTTAATCTTCTCGGTGTCCTCGAAACTTGCCTGAACCTCGGCATTGCCCGAAAGCATGTCGGATATTTCAGCCACAAGGTTTTCAGCCGATGCGGTGATGGTGCGGTCAATCTTTCTTTCGTGATAAGCCTCGTCACCTGCCGTCTCGTTGTATGCTGCACGTGAAGCCCTTTCGTCGAGGGACTTGTCAATTGTACCCTTTATGTGGGTGTCTGTCTTCACTGCGTCGATAATGACGGAGCGAATAATTTCGATTTTAAGAGTCTTGTTTGCCATATCTTTACCTTATTTATATATTATGCGTATTGTAACATCTGTTGTGCGGCTTGCGCGTTGTTTTGCGACTGCTGTTTCTGTTCGGGAGTCATCTGTGCGGTCTGCTGCTGATATTGCTGTTCGAGTGCAGCCTGTGCCTGTCGGTCTTGGATAGCCTTGATGTATGTGTCCTTGAACGGAAGAGTAGAAGCCTGCAAGAAGGTGAGTGCGTCGATTGCGCCCATCTTTAGGAGTTGCATACCCACATCAGTAGCCTGTTGTGCGACGGATGCTGTTGCTCCTGATTCCTTAATGGAAATCTTGAACTTAATATCGCGAGCGGACATTCTGTCGTAAGCCATCACTTGGGTATTGTCAGAGTTGATTATCTGTCTTCCATCGTCGTAGAACTGCTTGATGTTCGATACCTTCTTGTATGCTATCTGTTCAGCCATATACGACATATCGTTGAGTATGGAGAAGAGAGAAGTTGAAGAGTTCTGAATCTCCATCTGATAGCGTGCTGCTGATGTACCGGCGGAAGGCGTTTTGCCTTGCAGCGCACCGTTGACATTGGTGATGTCCCTTGTGAGTTGGAGTTGGAGCTGTAGGAGTTCAGTAGTTCCAATCTGCACTGCGTTTGAGGTTATTACTTCGGGGCGCACATTCGGATTAATTCGTGAGGTCTCATAGATGACAAGACCCTCATATTCCGTGAATTGGTCGGCGAAGTCGCGCGGGTCCATATCGTCGGGAATACAATCCTTCGGGATGATGGTGATACCCTTGGCTGCGGAGCGTGCTGCCATGTCGTGCATTACCACAAGTCTGTTGATATATCTCTGCTGGTCGATAATACAGCCGAGGAAGGGGTGAACCTCTCCATTCACAAAAGGATAGAGCTTTATGGTATATGGGTGTGAATGGTATTCAAATGGGCATTCGCCCTCGCAAAGTATCGTGCCGTCGGGAGCCATGAAGCAGTACTGCCAAAAGACATCCTCAAAGAGGGTGGCGGTGATGTATGCTCTTTCCTCTATGGGTACTCCAGCCTCGTCGTATATCTTCTTCCTCTTAATGTTCTCAGCCTTGACATTGGCTATGTCATTGACTTCAACCCTGAATCTTGCATCATTGGCATTGGTGGCTATAGGGTCAACACACTGATAACGTGTCTTGGTCTTCTTGTACCAACATTCAATGACCCTTACGCAGTTTTTGTTGGAGGGAGAAGAGAATGAGACATTATCGAGAGAGTATGAATCATTCTGGTCGGTAGATACACCAAATTCCTCGTTGTGGTCTATATCGAATATGTCATCGAGAATATCCCTTGTCAGTCCATATTCTGGACGGGCGAACTTGTTGTATAAGTCCTCCCTTGAAACATCGTGGAGTTCACATATAAGGTTGATGTCCTGATGGCGAGGGTCGCTGCCTATCTCCATACCGATATAGTATGGATTGACATAATCAGTCCATGTGTCCCACCATTGCTCACGTTCCTCGTAGGTCTCACGTGTCATTGCCACACCTCCGCAGATATAGTCCTTGAAGACAGCCTTCATTATCTCTGCATTCTGCGTGTCCTGCCAATTGGCTTGCAGAGCGACGCTCATCATATCCGACAACCACTGCGAATCGGGAGTACGGGCGAAGCAAGTAGGCTCGACACCCTGTTTCTCATAGAGACCTGAAACGGTGTTGAAGATTGAAATCATTATGTTGTTCTGCAAGGGGATGTTGTTCTTTTCGAGAATGTACTGACGCTCAGTCATTCTTCCCTCCTTGTATTCTATGATGTCGCTCCATTGGTCGCCGAACGTGTATTTCATAGTGCGCTCGCGAGCCTCACGCACGGGGAGGAATCTGTTCCATGCATTTTCACACCGATTGCGCAGACGGAGGTCACGCCTCAATGTAGGCTTTCGTGTTCTGCCGGCTCTGTTTCTTTTGTTCCTTGTCGGCAAAACCTCAGCAAGAGTATATAATCTTTCTACCATAAAACCAGTTTTACACCGCAAAAATAGTATATTTTTCGGTGTGTCTTTCCGTGTTTTAGACAAATATTTTAACAAAAGCGAAGAGACGGAATAATAAATAAAAATATGGATTATTTTTGCCCTTGAATTAATTCAAACGCACATGGCAGAAGGTAAAAAGAAGAACGAAACAGAAGGAATGACTGCACAGGAGCAGTCCCGTCCGAACCGTGACGCATATAAGAAGATGTTCGCGGAAGACTACCCCGACATGGATTTTGAGGACAAGGAATCAAGATACGGACAGATGGTGAACGACCGTAACCAGCTCAGGAGCTATCGCGAGTCGGGCAAGCAGCTTAACAGTATGCTCGATAAAAACAGGTGGCTTGCGCAGGTGTTGCAGGAGTTGGCAAACAATCCCGACATGAATCCTCTCGAAGCTATCGCACAGAGCGGCATAGACATAAACGAGGCGATGAAGGACGACGAGACCCGTCAGAAGGTTGCGGATAAGTTGGCTGAATACCAGCAGAAGCAGCTTGACGACGAAAAAGAGAACGAGCAGAGAGTGCAGAACCTCGAAAACTCGGCGAAGGCACTTCAATCAATAGGTGTGACAAATGAGGAAGCGTCTGATTTGTGGGCTTCATTTTTCAGTGACATTGTTGACCAGGCTCTTATGGGAGTTGTTACCGCAGAGACTTGGCAGATGCTCATGAAGGCTAAGAACTACGATGCGGACATAAAGACGGCAAAGGAGCAGTCGGCTATGATGGCAAGGAACGAGAAGATGCAGAACAACGTAAAGGACTTCTCGCAGAATCTCCCCCCCACACTCAGTCAGGGAACAAATCAGACCGCAACGGCAAGAAAGCCCAAGGGCGGATTCTTCGATGACATAATGTAAAACTTTAACACGATATATAAAATGGAAAAATTCAAGAATTATCTTTCTAAACACAGAGTACTGGTATCGTTTCTGATGCTTGTGCTCGCAGTATTTACAGGCGGCGGTTGTTTGGCTGAGGCAGTTATCGGCGAGGAAGGCGCGAAGCCTACCACAAGTGACGAGCCGGGTGATCCCGTTGACCCCGAGGCAGGAACAGGTCAGAATCCAGCCGACGACCCCGACGGAAGGCTCACTCCGGGGGACAAGACCGCGGGACAGAACCTTGACGGTACACAGGCTTCAAGTACGCAGCTCACCAAGGGCGGCATGGTTGAGGATGTGCGCGAGAAGGACATCACCCATTTTCAGGCATGGCGAAACCCTATGTTGCGTCTCGCATCTGAGATTGCTGAGACTGTGACAATTCCCAACTGGTCTGTTAAGCACGCCCGCATCGGTGGTGAGACGCTTGACGGTTACACCAAGAGCGAGATTACCGCTGAGGCTGACGGTTCAATCAAGCTGAACGCAAGCAATTTCCGTGGTTCGCTCCGTCCGTTCTACAAGGACAATACCATTCTTATTCCGAGTATTCAGGGTTACGCTCAGGGCGCTACTACCACCAATATGGTGAAGGAAGGCGGTCTGATGCTTGTTGTGACAGAGAACAAGAACGGAGTTGTTACTTGTCGTGCCATCAACGGTATTCCTACAGAAGAGGTTGCGACCGAAGAGCTTGACAGCCGCAAGTGTCCCACCATTCCCGCAAACACATATCTCGTGTTGGGTGAGCCTGTAATGAGCGAGAGCCAGCTTCTGCTTCCTCCCGAGAACTTCCAGCCGCGCGAGGAGGAGTTCTATGTTCAGAAGACAGGTCTGAACATAGTGTTCACCGACGATTACGAGAAGGCGAAGAAGAAGTACCCGATTAAGGTTAAGGACATCAAGCAGGATGCGCTGTACAAGTTCCTCATGAAGAAGAGCCGCACAATGTGGGCAGGCGTGAAGAACCGCTTCAACAAGACCAACGCTGACGGTTCTATCGAGTATGCCTATACCACTAAGGGTATTCTGTGGCAGCTGACCAACCTTTATACATATACCCGTGGCGGTCTCGCACTTGGCGACCTCATCGCCCTCTCGAAGTTGCAGCACACGACCTTCTCACAGAGTGACACTTCTTACGCATTCTGCGGCAAGGACGCTATCGAGGAGCTGTTGAAGCTGAAAATCGAGAACACCGACAAGACCATCGACTTTAAGGACACTACAGAGTTCGACCTCAAGTTCAAGAAGGTCACCACTCCGTTCGGCGAGATGAACTTCGTCTATGACCCAGGTCTCGATGCTCTCGGCTACAAGGATGCGTTCGTAATTGTTGACTTGAAGGGTGCCCGCCGCTATGTGAAGATGGAGAAGAAGGAGGCTACCAACGATATGTCAAAGGGTTCGGGTGAAATCCGCGAGGCTAAGCGCTACTGGCGTATTGAGGCTGACGGAATCGCACTTCGCGGATATAACTCTATCCTCGTAGTGCCAAGTGATAAGATTGACCAGAACAACATCGAGAATCAGATGCGTTCTAAGGTTATCTCATCCGCCACTCTTCCCAAGAATCCTGCTAACGGCGCTATCTATGCACTTACCGCAGACTTCGAGCTTGACGGAACCATCTACAAGAAGGGTTACGCTTATCAGGCTACAGTGTCTGGCTCGGTGACATGGACAGAGTACACAGGTTATACCTCGGTAATAATCTAAACCAATAGTGTTCGGGATGATGTACAAAGCAGAATCCCGAACACGCATAAAATGAAATACGAATTATGATAAAGATTTATAAATATAACCAACTGAGGAACACTGTAAAGATTGACATTTGCAGCAAGGGCGGACTTCGCGGCACTCTTGTCTTCGACCAAGGCAACGTGTTCACCAAGGAGTTTCCCACGGTTCAGGTGAGGACAGCGTTCTGGCAGCAGGCTATCGAGGATTCAAAGCTCTTCAAGACAGGCATGATCAAGCTTGTGCAGGTCATCAAGGAAGAGAGCGACGAGGACGAGAAGCCCGTACAGGCCGATTCTTACAAGGCGATAGAAGAAGTTGATTCCGTTGAGAAGGCTATCGACTATCTCGCAAGTAACTTCGGTGTCGTAGCCAAGACGAGGGTCAGAGTAATCAACGAGGCACATAAGCACGGTGTGGATTTCCCAAATATGTAAGATATGAACGTAAGCGAGATAGTATATAAGGTTAAGGCGGCTATAGGTGAGGTTGTTGACCTTGAATATCCGAAGTCATTGGAAGGAGTTAATGCCGACAATTTGCTTCATATAATTGTCGATAAGATTCCGTATGCCTTTGAATGGGTGATACAGAATGCCCCTGTCTCTCTTCTCGAAGGAAACCTTACATCTATTCTCGACACGAGAACAGCGACACTTAACGGGAACACGGTTGAGATAGTGATGCCCGACGATGTTCTAAGGATAATATCCGCAAGACTTAACTCGTGGGTTTATACCCCTCCTATATCAGACGAACATTCAGAGGTGGCGATGCAGCAGAGATACCCGACAACAAGGGGAACTTATGATGCTCCGACCTGTGTTCTGTTCAGCGAGGACGGAAAGCAGATACTTCGGATGTTCAGTGCTGAGACAAAGAACGACAAGGCTTACATATCGGTAATCCGAAAGCCTTCCACCTTGTCGGTGGATATGTCGGACGGGACGAAGAAAGTAAACGTCCCCTCACGTGTCGAAGCGTCGTTCATCTACTATATCGCAGCTCTCACCATGCAGGCATTGGGCGAAAATGCTCAGTCATTCTTTGAAATAGCAACCCTTAATTTGAAGAACAATGGCAAGTAAATACAGGATTGGTACGACCGTAGGGGTCAAGATGGTAGTTGATAACATGCCTACGGGCAGTACACTAAAGATGTATGCCCGATGCGAGTATGGCACATATGAAATGAACAACGTCGTTGTTGATGTTGACCCCCAAGGAATTCCCATCAGCATAAGTGGAAAGTTCGCCGGCGCTGACCAGAAGTTTACCGGAAAGTATGACATTCTATTGGTTTCATCCACAAAGAGAAGACTTTGTGTTGACGATGCCTTCGAGCTTGTGAGTCATTCTTATTCCGAAGGCGACTTGGAATCTGAACAGACAGAGGTGACACTTAACTTTTCAGTAGCCTTTCTTACAAACGCTACCAATGTATCGGGATATGAGGAATGGCGGGTTGACCACGACGGGACTATCGAGGACTATTGGGCGTTCATCAGGGACGAGGCACGGTTACAGCAGATAGAGACAAATGTTCAGGCGAATGCCGATGCCATCGTTGCTGAGAGAGAAAGGGCTGCCGAGGCAGAGAAGACACTTCAAGAGAACATCGAGGCAGAGACGAAGGCGAGAGAAGAAGCCGACGACGGTCTTGTGCAGGCGATTTCGCAAGAGAGCATTCTTCGCGAGCAGGCAGACGAGAAAGAGGCTGAACTAAGGGAACAGGCTATCGCACAAGAGGCTGACGCGAGAGAAGTGGCAGACCAAGCCTTAAAGGATGACTTGTACAGGAACACTCCCACGGAGATAGGTCTTGACGAGGATACTGGCGAGGTGTATGCCATATTTCCCGAAGCGTCAACAGTGAGCAGGACATACATAGCAAAGGACTGCGAACTGACTGCTGAGATTGATGAGGTAGGTGTCAACGATGACGGTGAACTTTGGTCGGATATTGTAGTAAACTAAAATAGAAAGATATATGAAAAAGACATTTGGTAAGATACCAATATACAAAGGTGACTGGTCAAGCGGTGTCACGGTGAAGGAGAAATTCCGATTCACCTACAAGGGTTCGGAGTTTCAGGCATTGCGCGACGACCTGATCACACCGCCGCTTAACGATGAGAACGAGCTGAATGAAGGGTGGATTTATATATCCAACGGCACTGACGCTTGGCTTGCATCTGAGAGGATTGATGCCAACAAAGCAGCTATTGAAGAAACCAAGCAGGCTTTGGTTGATGAGGTTCTGAGGGCAAAGGAAGCGGAAGAGACATTGCAGAGCAATATCGAGACAGCGGTAAGCGAAGAAAAAGCGGGCAGAGAAGCAACTGATGAGGTGCATGATTCTCGCTTGCTTGAACTTGAAAAGTCTCAATGGCCATTGGTGGTTACTCTTGACTTGTCTTCCGAATTGCTTGAATACACAGGCGCTGACCAATCGGTTAACGCTACCTATCGGGTAAAGCATAAGGGAGTATTGAAGAAACCCAATACTATGACACTGACAAGAGACGGCGTTGACTTGGGTGTGGCAGTAGTTCAGGAGAATGTTACTCCTGTCACTGTGAACAAACTTGGCACTACAGAGTTTGTGCTGACCGCGAAGGCACATTCTTATTATGGCTATCACAGCGAAGAGACCGCTGACATCATCACTGGAACGGCGAAGAAGAACGTAAGGATGGAACTTCCGATATATGCAGGATTCGGCACTTCACACGCAGACATGATGGTTGACTCGAACAAGTTGAGCGTAAGAACTTCCGCATCTGGTACATACACAAAGACAAACACCGCAGACGGAAAGAACTTCATTATTCTTATCCCGGCTACATTGACGCAGCCCACTTCATTCACTATGGGCGGCGCTCCATTCGTGATGGAAGTCTCAAAAGTCGTAGCTGGCAAGTTCTCGGCAAACTACTGGCAGTACAAGTCAGGGGCTATTTATAATTCAGGTGCAACCGTAAACATTAAAGTATCATAACTATGGCAGACAAGGTAATTACATTCGGTAAGATTGGAAACGCGCTTAAAAGCGTTGCTAACGACCATATTGTGGCAGTAACGGAAGACCTGTTCGACGAGAAGGAGCAGAAATATCAGAAGGACATCAATTCCGAGGTGAGGGAGAGCATCAAGAACAATTCCGAATCAGCTCAGAGTCAGATTGCTGAACTCCAGGATAATGTATTCCCAATCACTCTTGCATTGTCGGTGACTTCAGAGGCGACACCTGTAAATGCCAACCTCAGTTATTCGGTGAAGAGAAAAGGTGTGGCATTTGTTGGCGATACGCTTTCTCTTGTCAAGACCACAGCCGACGGAAATACCGTTTTGACCGAGACACCCGCAAGCTCAGGAGGTGTACAGAGTCCAATAACGCACAACCTTGAGACTTTCAAGCTGACTGTAGGCAAGGAAGGGCTTACGGCGAAGAGCACTCAGCTGACGAGATACATAATGTACAAAGGTTCGAGCGCGGAAGAATCCATTACTGATTTCTCCACATTGATGAAGAGTTATGTAGAGGGAATAAGTAATCTTGGAGGCAAACTCACGAACAATGACAACGAATATGTTTATTTCGCGATTCCTTCAAACCTGAGCATAAGCAAGGTGACTCACAAGGGATTTGACGTTACTCTCAATGCTCCTGTAACCGTTAGCGACGCTACCGGTACATACAAAGTGTATAGAACAACAAATGCCATGATGGCAACTATGTGGAATTTTACAATACAATAAGCTATGATAGAGATTTCAGACCAACTATTTGCAAAATCCGTTGACGGAAAGCTTGCCGTGGCAGAGCAGATATTTGACGGAGATGAAAGACAGTCCGAGGTTAACAAGAGACTTGAGGACACAATGTCTGCCACCTTCCGCATTATCCATCACGACAAGTATATCTTTGCGTTGACCGATAAGATGGGAAGGTCTCTTATGACAATCGACTTCCAAGGTGATTTCTGGACGAAGAGCGGCATGAGTGACGAGGTGAGGGAAAAACTTGTACTCTTGCTCGAACAAGTTGCAGAATTGCAGGAGACCACCAAGGTAATAAAGATTGTCGAGGATGGAGACTATCTCACTGTGTTTACAGACCAAAACGGCAAGGTTCTCTTCGGTTATAGGAACAGCGAGGGATTCTTTGCTCCAAAGGGAATGACCGAGGACGCGAAGAAGAGATTCAAGCAGATTGAGGAGCAGATTGAGGGTATCAAATATGTCGAGAACGGCGAGTATCTGATTGCCTTTACAAGCAAGGCGGGGCAGCTTCTTCTTGGCATTCGTCAGGACGGCTCAATCAACTGCAAGGATATTCGAGGACTATGGGACAGCTTGAACAAACTTGAATCTGCATTTGCCGACCATAAGGCTTTCATTGACTCCATTATTCAGGTTACGGAGGAAGACGGATGGCTTCTGCTTGTTTCTGACAAGGGAAGACATATAGCATTGAAGATGGACGATGAGGGTGTGTTTACTTTCACAAAGGAAGTGAACGCTCCTAACCTGCCGTTCCATATCATTGAATCGGACAACTACTTCGAGTTCTTCACTCAGGACGGAAGACATCTTATGTCGATTAACAGAAACGGACATACTGTTGTGAACGGCTTGAAGATTGGCACTTTCGGTGCTGAGATTCAGGTTATCGACGATGACACTTATCTTGTTCTTCTGAGTGACAGACAAGGCAAGAGGCTTGCGGCTTACAACAATATCACAGGGCAGTGGGAAACAAGCAACATAAAAGCCAAGGGCATTGACGCTCCAGGCATTGGCAAGCTGATTGACAGCGACCAATATTGTCTTGTGTTCACTACTCCTTTGGGTAAGGTTCTTTTAGGATTCAGGAAGGACGGAAGCGGATTGTATTGTCCTGTCGGTCAGCCCGAAGAGACTAAGAGGGAGATTAAGAGGATTGACGAGAAGTTGAGTGATATAGACAAGGAAATAGAATACGTTAAAACGCATGGTAAGGATTGGAGCGACCAGAAGAGTCTTCAAATTCCTGTTCCCCTTGTTCCTGCTCGTGTTGAGATAAACGGAACAATACCGACAAGCAAGTATCTTTCAAAGACTGGAACACTGAAATACTCAGATTATCTTGGTAATTCGTTCGAGAAGCCAATTCTTTGGAGTTTGCAGGGCAATATCAGTAGCGGTTTTGACAAGAAGAACTTCGGTGTCGATTTGTTGAACATAGCAGGAGACGAAGACGATACTTTCTCCGTAAAATTCGGCAACTGGCCCGCATTTGACAGCTTCCATTTTAAAGCATTCGTAAGTGATTTTTGGAAGATACGTTCGCTTGGTGTGTATCGTCATGCCGAAGCCATTGCACAGAGCCGTCCATACTACAAGCGTCGTCCTTGGGACTTGATACACGAAGGCGCAAACAAGACAGTGGAGGAAACACTGCTTGGCGGTGTAGGCGAGGTGACACAAGACATTCACACAGGAGCATTAGGCAGACCCGACGGCTTCCCATTTATGTTGTACATCAACGGCACACCCTGGGGACTGTACACTTGGAATATCAAGAAGGACAAGGACAACTACTGCGTGACAAAGAACGACAACGACGCAAAGCAGATGTTCTTTGGCGACTATATGACAGGAGTGTTTGAACACTATAACAACACCTACTGGTCAATATCAGACTACGACCTTCTGAAATTGGAAGGCGACGGAACAGAGCGAGCAATCGTAATCCCGAGCTATTCAAGCAGCAGCAGTCAGCGGCTTGTTATGGAGAGTGCAGGAGTGGAAGGAATGACACTCAGCATCACCAACAGCAGCAAGGAATATCTCTATTCAGTGTATTACAACGGCAATCCAGTGACAGCCGATAACACTTGGGAGGCAGGCGACTGCGTGAGCGTGAAGAGAACAGGCACATCCCCCGACTACTATTTCAACGTGACACCAGTAGGCAAGAAATGGGACAAGGAGAAAGGCTATGCCGTGAACGAATACGCATACGACGAGGACGAAATGGACTATGAAGTAGGCGGTGTGAAGTCACATCTTGTTGTGCGAAGACTGTTCAAGTTGGCTATGGCAAACAATACGACCTTTGCCGGATATGAGTATGACGAGGAAGGCTATCCAGTGCAACTGTCATATTATACAGACGAGAACGGAGAGCAAGCGGTGAAGCGCGGTGGACGCATACTGACACACAGAATAATGCGCCCCAGCTATGTGAACTGGAGAACGCTTGAAGTGCGCAATCCAAAGAAGACCATCTGCGTAGCCAATGACGGACTGAACGAGGACGGAACACCGAAGTACAAGTTTGAGTATTACGACTATGACAGTCCAAGTGATTTTGCACAGACAGGAGTGTATGAAAGAACGCACGAGATAATCAGTGGTGACGAGTTCAGTCAGAGTCAGATAACCGCACTCATCGGCACAGGAGAGACAGAGAAATTCTCTAAGAAGGAATACACAAGAAGCGTGAACGCACGCAAGACCATCGAGGAATACAGCTTTGTGTGTCCCATCCTTGATAAGGCATTGTCAGCACAGAACCTTGCCGACTGGGGATTTGAGACCGAGGCAGAAGCGAAGAAAGCCATCTTTGCCGAGCATCACGACGTAGATCATAACCTTGACTTCTTCATTGTGTATAACGATACCAACTACTATGACAGTATCACTCACAACACCCTGTACACGATGTACGACGGCAAGAAACTGTTTGCAAATGTGTATGACACCGACATAGCATTAGGTATGAGTTCAACCTATACCAACTCATTCCCTGCGGTGTCGAGCAGCGTACTGGCAGCAGGACACACGTTTGTAGGTTATCTGTGGACCTATTACTCAGCCGAGATAAAGGCAAGGTGGGCAGAGCTTCGCGATGCAGGAGTAATCAGCGCGAGTGCCTTTGAGAAGATGGTGTGGGATATTGTCAGCTCCATTGGTGTGGAAAACTACGAGGAAGAGCTGCGACTATGGGAGCAGCCAGCCTACAGAGCACCAGTATATTGGAGAATGGCAGCAGGTTCGCTTATGATACTGGAAGACGGAGACGGACTGCCATACCACGGCTACGACGAGAGCGTGAACAAGGAAGTGGAAGGCAAGGACGCTTGGGCAGAAGGAGTGGCAGTAGCAGTGAACGACGTAGTTAACTACGACGGTCATTCATACATCTGCACAGTGGCACATACCACATCAGCCGACAAGCGACCCGACAAGGCATATACTTGTGGTTATCCGTCAAGTGGTGGTGTTTATGACAGTCCAAGGAGAATTATCGAGTGGTTTAAAAAGAGACTTGAATATCTTGATGAAAAATTTGAATACACAGAATAACAATTATTAATTTAATATCTTGAGAATATGACAAAATGTTTGAATTTTACTGCTGCTGACAATGCGAAGGACGGTAGTCTTCCGTACTTGGAGCACTATGTTGGAATCGTGTTCAAGAGAGGTACTTCAAATGGTGGTGAGGAGAACACCACTGACGAGTACGTCAAGATGATTGGTAACGAAAACCTCATCAAGGAAGGAGCTTTCCTGAACATGCTGAAAGCCGGACTGGTTAAGGACGCACGAGTTGTTGCATACCTCAATCAGAACGATTGGACTAAACTGGAGGACGGGACAGCCTCCGACCTCACTGGCAAGGATGGAACAGACGTTTATCTCTGCCACGACAACCTCTATGTTATCAACGGTGGAGAAGACACGGTATATGAGGTTTATGCCGTTTCGAGCGAGCCGTTCAGCGACGAGTTCGGCAATGTGGCTAAACTGTGTCCTATGGGCGGTATTCCTGTTGACTTCGGAGTGGTTAAGGACGGCAAGCTGAGACAGATTCGTGACGACAGTGTTCTCGGTACACAGAGTGCTGTTGCCGTTGCTTGTGATTCTATCTATGGTCCTGACCATCGAGGCGGTTTCCCGACTACAAGTATGTCACGCTATGCTTATGAGGCTGCTGCAAGAGCATTGAACGACGATGCAAACAGCAATGCGCCTTATATGAACGAGACCTGCTTTGACATCGAGTTCATCGTGGCTTGGATGTACATCGAGTTCCGCTCTAAGCACATCAACAAGTATGTTGGTCACGGAATTACTTCCAATCAAGTTCCTACCTCTGCCGACTGGGGCAAGGCGACAGGCTGGAAGGTAACAGATGATGGAGTGGACAAGTATTTCACTCTTGGAACAACGGTTTACAAGCATGGCGGCACTACCAAAAGCGGAAATATGTGGCAGTTGATGAACGGTTCTTGTCCGCTGCTAAAGACATTCGAGAGCCAGCTCTCGGGCAATCTCGAAAAGGTGAAGAACAGCGACGGTGAGATTATCTCTGCTCCAATGACTGGTATCTACACCAAGACATTCAGCTTTGTGGCTACATTTGCCCTCACTTCCACTTCTGAGGCTAAGGAATATACTGTGACTGTGGTGTTGAGAAATCCTGTTGTCCGCGGCAAGTCAAACCTGTTCGGACAGTTGTTGAGTTGGTATAGCGGTTATGAGTTGACCCGTACCATTGACTCTGAGAACAATCAGCATCACATGGTCTATAGAGCAAAGTCTATTGAGGACTGCGTGAAGGACGCATCTGATACTAACTTCGACTATGAGAGCAAGTACGAACAGCTTGGCGAACTGCCTGTAGTGGCTTACAATGCGGGTATCGGATATGCGAAGAACAGCTTCATTGCCAAGGACGGAGTGAACACCGCTCTTGCAAAGGAACAGGTTACTGTAGGCGGTATGATTACCAATTACGATGCTGCTTATTACTGGAATGACAGTGCAGCAATGCCATCTGGTACTACTAAGCAAAGGAAGGGGTCGTGCTTTGGCAGCAGTGCGCTCAACGGCTCGGTTTCGTTGCGCGCCGCTCGCGTCTCCTCTTCGCCTTCGCTTGCGACCGCGGATCGCGGCTCCGCCCCTCGCGTCGCTTTGCGCTCCGTATAGGGTTCGCAGAATCCCGAAACCGAACGGGCTTGAAAAGCCCCGAAACCCGAATCGTTCCCGACCGCCTCAAAAGGCGGTTGGGAAGGATTTAAAAATTTAAAATTGAAATATTGAAAAATTAAATAAAAATAAAATATGGAAAGATTGACATTTGACAAGAAGCCTACGGTGATGCCGTTCGGCAATAAGGTGATAGTTCCGATTGGAACAACAGAGACAGTACAGCTCGACGATGAAGGTCGTGAGGTGAAGATGTTTGAAGCAGACGTGGTTTATTTGGTTGACAAGCCAGTGACTCGTCAGAACATCATTGAGACTGCCGTGAATGCTGAGTTCACTGAAGAAGAGCAGAAGTATGTCATGGTGAACATGGCAAAGAAGACAGACGCTCTTGTGAAGAAGTACAATGAGTTCATTGAAAAAATAACTGAGGAAGTGGAGGAGGAGGGTTACGCCGACTGATTCCGCTTCGAATCTCTTTTTTTTAAATTCAGAAGGGCGGGCATTCCCAAGGGGTCGTACTTTGGCGGCAATGCGAACAACGGCACGGATTCGTTGCGCTACGCTAACGTCAACAATTCGCCTTCGAATGCGAACACGAATCGCGGCTCCGCAATTTTGAGCTACAGAAATAAATCGGGATGTAGCCCCAGCAGAAGGCTGAAACAAATAGTGGCGAGGTGTTGAAGATGTATGAGGACACCTGTATGTTAGTAATCAGAAGATGAAAACTTACAATAAAGGCTCATAAAGGTATGAAGAGAGTTAAGGATATATGGCAAGAGGTCACGTCTGTGGATTCGATAATCACGGCTATAGAGAATGCTGCTGAGGGGAAGAAGCACAAGATGGCTATAAAGAGGGTTCTTGACAACAAGGAAGAGTATGCCAAGAGACTCTCCAAGATGCTCCGTGAGAAGACTTTTGTCCCGAGCGACATAAGGGAGATGGAGATTGACACGGAGTATGGCAAGAGGAGGAAGATAGGCATACTTCCGTTCTTTCCTGACCATGTGGTGCATCACGTCATAGCGTTGGCGATGAAGGAGAGGTGGCAGAAGTCATTGATTGACGACACTTATGCCTGTATAGAGGGCAGAGGTATAAACACTAAGAACGGAAGGTATGACCTTACGCACAAGGTGAAGCGAATAATGAATGACTTCAAGGGTAAGCCGCTGTATTGTCTTTGTCTCGACATAAAGAAATGCTATCCGAGCATCAATAATGAGATATTGGCTAAGATATACAGGGAGACCTGCGGCGACAAGGATTTGCTTTGGCTTCTTGACACAGTAAACTTCAAGTATAATGGTCTTATTATAGGTTCTTATTTCAGCCAGTTGCTTATAAATATCTATCTATCTAAAATAGACAGATATGTTAAGGAAGTAGTGCGTCACAAGTATTATGTAAGGTATATGGATGACATAAGGGCTTACAGTGAGAGCAAGGAGGAACTTCACAGGCTGAAATGGAGGATAGCCAATTTCGCATGGTACGAGCTTGGTCTTGAACTTAACGGCAAGAGACAAGTGTTCCCTATAGACAAAAGAGGCGACGATTTTGCGGGATATGTATTCCATAGGGGATATACATCTTTAAGAAAGAGAATAAAGAAGAGATTCGCTAAGAGAAGACACAACAAGAGGAGTCTTGCAAGTTATTGGGGAATAGTCAAGAATTGTGAGAGCCATAATTTAATAAAGAAAGTAATAAAGGAGGATAATATGCCTACATTCGCTGAACTTGGGATAAACAAGATTGAGAGGAGATTTGAGGGAGTTAAGATAAGCATTGATGATGTGCTGAATGTTCCTATCAAAGTGCTTGACTTTGAGTTTATGGACTCTAAGAAGAAGATTGGCACAAAGTATGCGAAGTTGCAGATACTTATAAATGGAGAGAAGCGGTTTCTTGCTGGTGGGTGGAAGTATATAATGGATATACTCGCACAGATTGAAAACAGGAGAGAATGCCTGCCTGTTGACACGAGGATATTGAATACCCATAAGCAAGGATATTATTTTGAAGGGACTATAAAATTAAATGGCGATGAATAACAAACAGAAATATCTCAATAAGATACTTGACGCTTGTGTTAAGAGCTGCGGTTATGTCATGCGCGACGGAAATATATCCATAACAAAGGAGGATATATTAGGAAAGAGTCGGAATGAGAATGTTGTAATGACGAGGTGTATTGCCGTGGCGATGATGATTCAGGCGGGGTTTACTATTACCACTTGTGCTGAGTTGATGAACAGGACAAGCCCTGCAATTAGGCACATGGTTCAGTTAGACAGGCAGTTTACTCAGACTTCGAGAGTTTATCGGATAGCTAACAGGCAAGCGGTAAGGAAATGCAGCGAATTGGAAGAGGAAGATGAGGAAGAGAAGGCTTGATTGAGTCGATGACGAAAGGGGAAATAATAGGGAAATAACTTGAAAATAATTGTGATAGTAACATTTTTGCTATTACGAGAAATCACCGTATCTTTGCACCAAGCTTCAATAATGGGGCGAAACACAATACAAACACAAAATATTATGATTGAAGGTGCAGAGAAAGTTTATTGCGGAAGTCCGGGGATGGACGCAATGGGAATGGCTGCCATGATGAACGGCGGTATGGGTAACAATAACTGGCTCAACAATCCATTTCTTTATCTGATTTTCCTTGCCATGTTCGGCGGCAACGGATTCGGATGGGGCGGAAATCGCGGCGCGATGCAGACTGAGCAGTTTGACTCTTTGAGGAATCAGATTAGCGACAATCAGAACAATCAGCTTGCAATGGATGCAATCAAGGGCAATCAAGCCGCCATTAATCAGCTTGCCACCAACTTGGGTTGCAGCGTCAACTCATTGCAGCAGGCGGTATGTTCCGTGAAGTCTGCCATTGAGGGTCTCGGCGGTCAGATAGGGTTCTCGGCAGAAAGAGTGATTAATGCCGTGAATATGGGTGACTGCAGTGTGATACAAGCCGTGAAGGATTGTTGCTGCGGCACGCAGAAGGCTATTCTCGAAATGGGTTATCAGAACCAGCTCGGTAACTTACAGCAGACGAATACCTTGCAGCAGGGAATGAATTTCATTGCCACTGGCATGGAGCGTGGTTTCAGCCAGCTTGGTTTTGCTGGTCAGCAGCAGACTTGTCAGATTGTGCAAGCCATCAATGCGGCAAGTCAGCGTCAGATTGACGTTATGAACGCCCATTGGACTGAGGATTTGAGAGACAAGTTGTTTGCGGCAAGTCAGCGTGAGCAGACCGCAAGCATTGTCGCACAGCTTAAAACTACCACAACTACTACGTAATGGAAGAGGTTGATGAGTTATTGGAGAGGATGGACGGCATGAAGTATTCAGACTTCTGCCGTGCCATCCTTGTGGTTTATTGGTGGTTATTTTAGAATTTGCGAAGTGTCGCCTCCGAGAAGTTTGGCGAGTGCGCCGCTCGAATCGAAGTCAGGGTGCATATTTTTGTAGTCCTCGTAGGATATTGAGTTGGCGAGGTCTTCCTTCTCTCTCTGTTCACGTTCGGCATTGGTGCGCTCAGTGATGTAGCGGTTGAGTTCAGAGGCTCTTTCAGATTTGAATTTTTCCTCGAAAACGTTGCCTATTCTCGTAAGGTCTAACCTGTTGCCCAAAAAATATTTCCCCGCTTGGCACCGGGCGAAGAACAAGGTCAGCTCGCCTATTGTATAGTTCTTGTTCATTCTTGCCCACATTCTTGCCCAAGCCTTCGCCTGGTCATAAATCTGAGGGTTGTTGTCCGGCTTCACATACCAAATAGCCAATACATTGGTGGCTACCCATTGTTCGGCGACTTCCTTTCCGAAGAGATTCGCGATGTCGAATAGGGTAGGAGTGTAGTTCATATAAGCACTCTTGGGATTGTCTATGGCATATATCCAGTTGGCTGAACTATACACCGTCATCAGTCTCGAAGGGGTTGAAAACTTTTCTTTCCATTGGGCGAGACACGTCGGCTTGGTCTGCTGCTGCTTTGCAAGCGATGTCTCGCATTGCCTGTTGCTTGGTAAGTTGTCTGTCATTGTGCGTGATTATTTCGTCTTCCCATCCCCGTTGGTTGAGGTAGGTCTGAAAATGTTTTCTGAATTGTTTGTCGGGAGTCGATTGGACATATAGGGGTATATGTTCAATTGCAGCCTTGCGGTCTTTGAGGGAGAGCTTATCCCATTTGGCTTTCAGTCTGTCCTTCGGTCCTACTTTTTTCTGATACAAGTCCCATGCTTTCTCAAATGTATATTCATCACTTGACGCTGACACGTCAAGCATAGGGGCTGTAACTGTGTAGCCATTCTTCCTTAACAGAAGTATAGCGTCTCTTATGCTCAAGTCCATGATAAGTTCCTTTCTATTTCAAGTTCTGCATACCTAATCATTTCCTGGTCTTCGGGACGTGGAATATGGATTTGGTTTTGGTCACAATATACCAAGAAGTTATTGATGGCTGAAATCA
>JBJEAV010000437.1:0-4307 GCA_051869395.1 Prevotella sp. | reverse complement strand
ATATGGATTTGGTTTTGGTCACAATATACCAAGAAGTTATTGATGGCTGAAATCATTTCCTGCTTCGAGAGGTCGGCGGTAGAGCGTGTAATTTTCATCTGCGCGCCTCTCTTGTCCTTGTATTTCAGTACGAAGATTTCTTGGTTGACGATGTGCTTAAAGTGATATTCGGCTTCCGTCTTGGTGCATCCGTACTGGAGCCCGAAATATCTCAGCACAAGCCAATAGTACTTGTTCTGTTGTGTGGTGCGGGTCTCCTTCTTCTTTTCGAGAGTCACAAGCACATTGTTCTGCTTGGCATATTCGATGAAGTCGAGAGCCTGAATGTACTGGCGTGGGTCATTTAGATTATATGTTGCCATAGAGTCTGAATTAAAGATTAATAACTAAATTGGGTTTCGCGATATATGTCGGTATGCCAAATTTCCTTGCCACTTCACGATGGAACATCACCGGGTCTGCGTTGTCAGCCGAAAGATGTATGAGCGTTATCGTCCTCGTCTTGTCGGGTTTGCACTTCTCGATGCTTTTTATTGTTTGCGATATTTCCATGTGTGTTGCGAGAAGTCTCCGTTTGCGGTATATCTGTTCCTCACCTTTTAATATGCGCTGCTCCAGTATGTCGTCAGAATAGTTGGCTTCTATTATGAAGTGGTTGACATTATGGAAAACGTATGGAAGGTGGGCGCAGTCGGTGGCAAAGAGGATTGAGCCACATTCCTCGTGTCGGATAAGGAATCCGAGTGTCGGTACATCGTGCTTGACATTGAAGGGTGACACCTTGAATCTGCCAAACTGGTATGTCTTGCCTTCCTCTATAGGATATTTCTGATGTTGGGGAATGGTTTTCTTTGATAACACATCCTCGTTCGCGGCGATTATGAATCCGTATTTGGCATAGTCTTTCAATTGTCCGACATGATCATTGTGGCTGTGCGATGCAAGGCATGCTACCACTTGGCTTGAAGTGTAGTCGATAGTCTTGATCATCTTACGAGTCTTGACTCCTGCCTCCAAGAGAAGTATCTCGTTGGAGGAGGAGATAAGGGCATAACCATTGCCTTTGGATGATGAGCCTGTTACTACGAGTTTCATTAGCCTTCTGGGAATGGGTCGGGATTGTCTTCAATCTTTGGGTTCTTGTCCTGCTCGGGAGTGGTTTCGGAAGTCGCGACTTCGGTCACTTCCTCGGCGGGCGTGAACTCCTGATTTGCTGCGTCAGCTTCTTCGTCTCGGGTCATTTCCATATTGTTCTCCACTTGGCTGTCTTCGGCGATTGCCTTTTGTACTTCAATGGAGAGGCTTCCCCATTTATCGAGAAGTTGCTTTAATACCACTTTCTTAGCCATGGTGAGTGAATCGGCGAGCCATCCGACACCTACTTCCGGTCCACGCTCAGCGTGAAGCTGGAACTTGTCCAAAAGTGTCTGTTCCGTAACGTTTACGCTGAACTTCAACGAGGGCGAGTAAATCTTGGCATAATGAGCCATTTCCCTTGTGGTCATAAAGAGCATCTTCTTGAATCCAGTCAGCTCTTCCATATAGGCGAAGAAGCCTTCCACCTTGTTTGAAATCGGTTCTTGGTCGATGACAATCTCTCCCGACACAAAGTCGCGCTTGCTGATTTGTCCCTCATATACTACTCCGCTGTTCAGAGTGCGGTACTGTCCTGAGTTCTTAGCCATCTGCACAAGTCCCTTGTAACCTATGACGAATGTGGGTGTGGATTTGCCTTTGTTTTTGAATGGCAATACGTAAGCCCTTCCCAACTGAGGATTTAGCGGAAGGTGGAGTGATGCAGCCTTTAGCGCACACTGGATAACATCTGACGGTTCGCATCCTTGCAGGTTAGTACTGCTTGACACAAGTTCAATGAGCGAATTGGTGAAGTCTGCTGACTGCTTCCCTAAACGTTTGGCGAAAAGTTCCTGAACAATCTTGCCATTAATATAGCTCTTGAAAACTCCTAATTGTGTCTTTGGCTGTGAAGTAGCCAACTGTTTTGTTTCTGTCATAATCTTTTCTAATTTACTGTTAACTTACTATCTTTTGTTACATATAATCTGATTTGCTGCGATTCAGTGTCCAAAATCTCATTTGTTGATTCTGCATTGTCGATGACTATTGGAGCGTATGAATCGTAAATCTTGCACAGTGTGCGTATGATGTCGAGTCCGGCATTGAGCTTTGCTGCTGAGTTGAGCGTGTCGTGATAGGCAGCGCCATTCACATAGCATTCGCAGTATGATTCCTTGTTGCCGTTAATCATCTGCCGGAACATCTTCCACTTGACTATTTGAAAGTGCTTGTTGACTTTCTCTTCGAGCAGGTTGTCAGCCTTTTCACTGAATTCCTTTGCCAAGTCCTCCTCTCTCTGTAGCGATGCGAGTTGTTCGGCGAGGTTCTTCTGGTCGTTGTTGGCATTGTCGATGAGTTCCTGTACTCTCTCTCTTTGGTCATGATGTGCCAATTCAATTTGCAAGGAGGATATTTCGGATTTCAGCTTGTCGTAGGTCTCCTGCAATTCCCTCAGCTTGTCCGAATTGTCATTAGGCACTGGAGCGTTCTCCAACTTGTCTTCCAATTCCTTAATTTCGTCCAATACCTTTTGGTAGTTCGGATTCTCGGCGAGAAAGTCCTCGTATGTCTCTACCACTGGGTCGGGAGTGCATTTGATGTTTTCCAAACGTTCTTTTTCCTCAGCCAACTTCGTTTTCTTGTCGTTGATATTCGTTTCGGATTCTACAATGGCGTTCTCGGCAATGTTTATCTGCTTATTTACTTCGGCAATACGTAGAAGAAGCGTTTCTCTTGTCTCGATGCGTTTTCTTTCAGCCTCTTCCTTAATCTGATTAATGCGCTCGGTCAGTTTCTCTTCGGGCATTTCCTGTCCGCATAACGGGCAATATCTGTCGTTCTCAGAAATTTCGGGATTGATATTTATATTGACTTTCTCATTCCATATTTTCTTTATTTCAGTCTTTACTGTCTCCAAATATTTGATTGTCTCCCGAGACTTTTCTATTTTCATATTGTCGTAGTCTATGGAAGAGTTGATATTATGAATGATATTTTCCTCTCTCAATATTTCGGCATTTCTTTCCTCGATATATAAGCGGGCTTCCTCACTGCACTCTTTCTCACGGTTAGTGGCTGACTGTTCCATTTCGCGCTTGCGCTTGTTCGCGAATTCGAGTTTCTTGTTCAGCTCGTTCTTTATGACGGATGAGGCATTCCCTTGTTTGATTGAGTTAATTTGGTTCTGTGTGTCGTTCAACTCTCCAGTCTTATATGGAATGTCATTATATATTTCCTCTTTCGGTCTCTCAATTTCGGGCATAGCCTTGCCGAGTTCTTCGAGTCTCACGGGAATATCGTCGAGCTTCTTCTTGATTTCATTAATCTTGTAGCCGATATGCTTCAAGTGGGAAGTTATGTCCTCACGTTCGAGAACAGTAATCAGTTTCTCAAACTTCGGGTCTGTTCCGGCAATCTCCTTGTCCGAAATATGACCCACCAATTGGGCGAGGAAGGCTCTTTGGTCTTGCCATTTCTGAGAGAGGAAGTATGTGGGGTTGGTTATTGCGCGGAAGACAGTCTCATTTATCAGCTTGGATATGAAGGCTTGGTATTCCGCCTGCGACAACAGATTGCCATTCACACTATACTCAGTATAGTTCCCCTTGAACACCTCAGTGGTCTCTCCCCTTACGGTCTGCCATCTTTCTTTTAGTCTGCGCTCGATAGAATGTTTCTGTCCGTCACATTCCATTTCGAGCGTCACGATTACAGGCTCTTTCGGATAGCGCTGTTGTCCATTCTCGTCATGACATTTGATGTCAAACTGCGAGCGGTTCTGTGTGTCCTTCCCGAACAGACACCACGATATGGCGTCGGCTAAAGTGGTCTTTCCCGTCCCATTGTCTCCAGAAATTGTGGTGACGTGATTCAGGAAATCCACCGAGTAAAATCGGAAACACTTGAAGTTGTGGATTTGAAGTGAATTAATCTTGATTTTCATTTTTCTTTTGTTGTTTTGATATGTGTTATTTTGTAGAATATTTAAAATGATCTAAAATAGTTATTGCAATGATAGGATACGTTATGATAAACTCCAGTTAAACTGCATTTCCTACAAGGAAAGTTTTCAGGAATCTTAAATAAATCAATTTCCCCGCCAACGTCTAACCATTTATCACGAGTTTTCCTTAGTATTTCGTCTCGCAATTGTATTGTTTCACTTGACGAATGAAGACAAGTATCACAGTTTGCGGATATTCTAAATTTATACATCACGCACCTCCTTT
>JBJEAV010000436.1:0-28969 GCA_051869395.1 Prevotella sp. | reverse complement strand
TATAAAACCCCAATTTGCCTTTTGCCCAATTTGCCCAATTTGCCCAGCGCAAGTCCAAGAAACAAAAGGACAAACCGTCGTTTCCGATGCGCATTCAGACGCTTAATGTAACGCCTGCCATGCTCGCCGAAAGGCTCGAGGAAGCGCAAGGCAAGCACTCGCTGTCGTTTTTACTTATGACGAGAAGCGCAAGATACATGAAGTGGCTCATCTGTTGGGATTGATGCAAGGCACAGTGAATCTGCCGCGTCTGGAGGCTCGCTCGATAAAATGGGCTAACAGTGACGGCATACCACACTGCTAATGACACTATCTATGAATGTCTGCCTGCTGTATTCACGCGCGAACAGCTTGTGCAGCAGTGCAAGATGAACAATGGTGAAGACCCGACTGAATCCAAAGTGTCGAGTATGATAAGAAACTGGAAACGCCAGGGACTTATTGTCAATCAAAGTAACGGCTATGCCAAAAAGAAATGATTGGGCAAATTGGGCAAAAGCAAATTGGGCAAAAGCAAATTGGGCAAAAGCAAATTGGGCAAAAGCAAATTGGGCAAATTAATTATTTTAAATGAAGAATGAAGAATTAGACAATATCAGGGCTACGCCTATTGAGGGGGGTGGCAAAGGAGTTGGGGATTGCGGTAGTGCGCCACATGGCGCTCTGCCCTTTCCACGGTGACGATTACCGAGGGACCGTCGGACTGCTGGGCTATGCTGTCGGCTGGGCATAAGGCGGTGGCCATTCCTTCTGCCACATCGCTCACACGGGATGACATCAGTTTGCTGAGGGACGGTCTGCCCGAAGGGGTGTCGCTACACATGTATCCCGATAACGACGAACCGGGGATGAAGCTATTCGAGGGTCTCAAAAGATGGTTCCCGCAGTTGCAGGGGCATGTGCTGCCCGAAGGGTGCAAGGACTTCGGAGATGCTTGGAAAAAACATGACTACCGCCTCTTTACTCCCCTCACTGCCTCTGCCTCAAGGGGATTGTCTGGCCAATAATGCTTGGGATAGCGGCGGCGAAGTTCCTTGCGCACCTCGAAATACGTGGTCGCCCAGAAACTGGACAGGTCTTGGGTGAGCTGAACAGGCTTGAAGCCGGGAGAGAGAAGCTCCATCAATACCCGACGCTTGCCGCCATCCACACAGGGTGTGTCGGTAAGTCCGAAACACTCCTGAAGGCGCACGCTCAATACAGGTGCCTCGGCTCCCTGACGATAGTCAATGCGGATGCGGCTGCCTGTGGGCACTTGTATATGGGTGGGAGCCAATGCGTCAACCGACTGCTGCTGATCGTAGGCCAACATTCCCCATACAACATCCTCAATGCTAATCTTGCGCAACTCGGCTGCGGTGACTGCCTTGCCTATATACAACGGCAGCCACTCGGAGACTGAGGCAAGGACGGATGAGGTCGATACATCGGGCAATGCCAATTCGGGATGCCACAGAGAGACGGCGGCTATGCGGCGCTGCAATGCCTGCACAGTGTCGCCGAAATCAAACATTCCCAACCCTTCCTTCTTGGATGCAGCACATATCGCCCCGACGATGCGGTCATGCACATCCTCCACGATTGGACGAGTGTCGAGCACTATGGCTCCCACCCTCATTTCACGTCTTGCCACTACCCTGCCCTGCTTGCTGTCCCAATAGATATTCTCCTTCCATTGGGCTATGTCAGAAAGGGCGTCCTTGGACAATGGGGCGGCGAGGAATATCCTTGAGCCAAGCGAAGCCACGGCAAGATATTCACAGGCTGAAAGGTCGTCCGCGGCATCAAGTGTGACGATATTGCCGCCTGCAAGTTTGAACTTTCCGTCATCCGTGGCTACGGCTATTCTCTCGGGATAAGCGTATGCTATCAATTGTGCGGCTGAATAAGCGGAAGGTATGGAGTTGTCCTCGGGCGAATGCACCATGCGGCGATATTGTTCGGCTATGGAGATAATCCTTGTCCAGCGTCCAGGACGGTGGCTACGGCGGGCATCGCGCAAGAGGGCGATACGGGTGTTTATGTCGGCATCGGTGTCGGTGTTAAGTATATCCTTCTCCTCCAATATTGCCGCAATGTCGGCGGCAAGAGCCTTCAGCGCATTGTCGGATGCCTTGACAAGCATCTGGGCGATGCGCGGATGGCAAGGCAGCGTGGCAAGCTCATTGCCGTGCGGGGTGATTCTTCCGTTATCACCGATGGCACCAAGCGAGAGCAACAGTTGGCGGGCCTGTATCACATGAGACTGTGGGGGCAGGGTGAGCCACGGCAAAGCCATAATGTCATCGGCACCCCACGATGCGACACTCAGTACGACTGGCGCAAGGTCAGCCTCCAATATCTCCGGCTGACGGCAGTCGTCCATCCTTAGTTCCGTGGCTTTTGTCCAAAGGCGATAGCATATTCCCTCGCCCACTCGTCCTGCCCTACCGGTGCGCTGTCTTGCCATGTCCATGGATATGCGGACAGTGTCGAGATGGCTGAGACCACTGCGAGGGTCGAACACCATGCGGCGGCAGAATCCCGAATCCACCACTATCCTCACCCCTTCTATGGTCAGCGATGTCTCGGCAATGGATGTGGCAAGCACCACCTTCCTCTCTCCCTCAGCCGAGGGCATTATCGCCCTGCGCTGCTGCTGGGGGGTGAGCATACCGTATAATGGCAGTATGGAGGTGGCTCCGAGCGAGTCGCCGAGCATCTCCGAGCATCTCATTATCTCCGCCTGTCCGGGAAGGAAAGCGAGTATGTCTCCATTATGTTCACGATGGGCCATCATCACTGCCGAAGCCACCTGGCGGGCACAGTTCTGCACGTCAGCCTCTTCGATATGACGCACATCCACATCAAACATCCTTCCCTTGCTCTCCACCAACGGGGCGCCGAGACTCTGGCAAAGCATCCCGGTGTCGATAGTGGCTGACATAAGTAATATGCGCAGGTCGGGACGTATGACTTGCTGCGATTCGCGCGTAAGGGCAAGGGCTGTGTCGGAGGCAATGCTGCGCTCATGGAACTCGTCGAACATCACCACTGCCACACCTTCGAGCGTGGGGTCATCTGTCAGCATCCTTACAAGTATTCCCTCGGTTACAACCTCAATGCGGGTGGCATCAGAGACGCGGGAGTCGAAACGCACGCGATAACCCACTGTCGCCCCCACTCTCTCGCCTATCATATATGACATTCTCTCGGCTATCTGTATGGCGGCAATACGTCGCGGTTCAACCACAATAACCTTGCCCTCGGCCACGGCATCAACAACGGTGAGCGGAAGCAAGGTGGATTTTCCCGCCCCGGGAGGAGCGGTGAGCACTATAGACTGATGACTGGCGAGCAGGCTGTTCACCTTCTCAACGACATCCCATACGGGCAAATTGTCAACGGATGATATTATCTTCATATAACACGTTTATTTACAAAAAATTATCCCCGCGATTCACATCGGGGGGATAATAACAACACAAACACAAAATATAGATGGGAATTTCACCCAAACTACTTAACCTTTTCTTTTATTTCAGTTACAATCAAAGATTCTTATTGAATACCTCTCTCACGAAGTTTCTCCTGCCATTTCCAGGCAGACTTCAGCGTGTCTTCAAGCGAGGTTTCCGCTTTCCATCCGAGCACCTCGTTGGCTTTCTTCGGGTCAGCCCATACTTTCTCGACGTCACCCGGGCGACGCGGGGCGTAAGTCCAGTTGACCTTCACGCCTGTGGCTTTCTCGAATGAATCGACTATCTCCTTGGTGCTCACCCCACGTCCGGTGCCCACATTGAACACCTCAAGCTGGTCGCTGTCGGTGTCGAGCACACGCTCCATTGCCTTGACGTGGGCCTTGGCAAGGTCAACCACGTATATATAGTCGCGTATGCAAGTGCCGTCGGGCGTGTTGTAGTCGTTGCCGAACACCTTCAGCTGCTCCCTGATTCCCATGGCCGTCTGTGTGACGTATGGGATGAGGTTCATCGGCACACCATTGGGCAGTTCGCCTATGATGGCGGTGGGATGCGAGCCTATTGGATTGAAATATCTGAGCAGTATGGCCTTGACGGGCGCACCGCTGTTGATATAGTCGCGGATTATCTCCTCGTTCACCTGCTTGGTGTTTCCGTATGGACTTTCAGCCGGTTTCACGGGAGCATCCTCGGTGACGGGGAGATTCTCCGGGTCAGGCTGTCCATACACTGTGCAGCTCGACGAGAATATAATCCCCCTAACGTCATGCTTCGGCATCAGCTCAAGCAGGGTGATAAGGCTGACGAGATTGTTGCGGTAGTACATCAGCGGTTTCTCCACGCTCTCTCCCACAGCCTTGTTTGCTGCAAAATGAATGATGCCCTCGATGTCGGGATACTTGGCAAACACGTTTTCCATGGCAGCCACATCGCAGCAATCGACTTGCTCGAAGGCAGGACGTACACCCGTTATCTCCTCAATACCGTCAACCACTCCGGCATTAGAGTTACTGAGATTGTCAACGATGACAACCTTATATCCGGCATTTATCAGTTCTACGGTGGTGTGTGAGCCGATAAATCCAGTACCACCTGTCACGAGTATAGTCTGTTTCATTGTTTTATTATCATTATTGCGTGTGCAAAGGTAGCAATAAAATTCCGATAAAAAAAATATAATGCAAAAAAGGTGGCTAAAATTAGTAAATAGCCACCTTTTTTAATGTTCATTAATTGTTTATTCCAGTCCGAACAGGGTTTTCAGGCCTCCATCCACTCCTGAGAAGCCCATGAAGGCAAGGCTGAGAAGACCGGCTGTAACCATCGTTATAGCCACTCCTCGCATACCCTTCGGCACGTTCACCAACTCCAGCTGCTCGCGTATTCCGGCGAACACGGTCAGTGCAAGTCCGAAACCGATTGCCGTGGAGAAGGCATAGATGATACTTTCTATGAGTGAGTAATCTTTCTGGATGACCAAGATTGCCACACCGAGCACCGCACAGTTGGTGGTGATGAGCGGAAGAAAGATTCCGAGGGCCTGATAGAGGGCGGGCGACACCTTCTTCATCACGATCTCAACCATCTGCACCAATGACGCGATGACGAGGATGAAGGCGATGGTCTGCAGATACTGCAAACCGAAAGCGTCGAGCACCAACTTCTGCACAAGCCATGTGACGATGGTGGCAAGCGTGAGCACGAAAGCCACGGCTGCACTCATGCCGAGGGCGGTATCTACCTTCTTCGACACTCCGAGGAACGGACATATTCCCAAGAACTGGGAAAGGACGATATTATTTACGAATATCGCAGAGATAAATATCAGTATGTATTCCATAATCTGTTATGCCTTCTTGAATTTGTTAACGATTGCGATGAGATAGCCGAGGGAGATAAATGCTCCGGGGGGCAGGATGAAGAGCAGCACGTTGTAGGTTTCGGGCAGAAGGGTGAATCCGAAGATACTGCCTGCGCCGAAGAACTCGCGCACTGTGCCGAGAAGAGTGAGGCCGAGGGTGAAGCCAAGACCGATGCCGATACCGTCACAGAGACTTGCCACGGGACCGTTCTTGCAGGCGAAAGCCTCGGCACGTCCGAGGATGATACAGTTGACCACGATGAGCGGGATGAACAGTCCGAGCGACTTGTTTATCTCGGGCAGATAGGCCTTGAGGCACATCTGCAGGATGGTTACGAACGAGGCGATTACCACAACGAATACCGGTATGCGCACCTTGTCGGGGGTGAGGTTCTTGATGAGCGACACCACGATGTTTGAGCATACGAGCACGAACATTGTTGCCAGTCCCATCGACATTCCGTTGATGGATGAGGTGGTAGTGGCAAGCGTGGGACACATACCAAGGAGAAGAACAAAGGTAGGGTTCTCCTTGATGATGCCATTGGTGATTATCTTGAAATAATTCATGTTTTACATTAATTTATATATACGACATAAATGATTACTTTGCAGTGTCCTCTGGATTGGTATGACGCTTGCCCGTCTGGGCAGAGGCTCCGCTATTGGCATCGCTGCCGCTGTCATCCTGTCCGGCATAAACGGCGTACGCCTGGTTTACTGCCTTTAGGAATGCGCGCGAGGTGATTGTTGAGGCGGTGATGGCGTCGATGTCTCCACCGTCCTTATTCACTGTGAGCGGCTTCTGGGCTGTCTTGCCGATGATGCTTCCCTTGCCGTCGGCCTGGAACCACTTGTCGGCCTTGGCTCCCAGTCCGGGAGTCTCTGAGGCCTGAAGGATGGTATATCCCAATACCTTGCCCTCGGCATCAAAGCCCACAAGCACCTTCAAGTCGCCACCGAATCCCATCGTTGTCGATTCCACAGCCGCACCGAGGAACTTGCCCTGACTGTCGGCTGTCTTGTGTACCACGAATTTGAGCTGCTTGCCGTCAAACTCCTTTGTCACCTCCTCGTCGGCTGTCACGGTGAGCTTGTCTGTTCCCATCACCTCCTTGATACCGTTGGCGAGTGCCAGTTCGTCCTGCAGGCGGATGGGTCCTTCTGTCACATTGTTAATCCATGCGAGAAGTCCACTGGTGATGACTGCCACTGCCACGAGCACCACCACCATGTTCAATAATGTAGATTCCAGCTTTTTCATTTCTTCACTACCTCCCCGAATCTTGTTGGTTTGACGTATGTATTGATAAGCGGAGTGAAAGCGTTCATGATAAGTATCGCAAACGACATTCCCTCGGGATAAGCACCCCAGTTGCGGATTACCACCGTGAGCACTCCTATGCCCACTCCATACACAAGCTGTCCGCGACCGCACATCGGCGAGGTGACATAGTCGGTTGCCATAAAGATGGCACCGAGCATCAGTCCACCGCTGAAGAGCACTGCAAACGGGTCGGCGTAGGCGGGATTTGCAAGGTGGAGCAGTCCGCTGAGCACAAACACTGTGGCGAGTATGCTCACGGGAGTATGCCAGGTGATGATGCCGCGCCAAAGCATGAAGGCGAGCCCGATGAGAAGGGCGAGGGCGCAGACCTCACCTACCGTACCGGCTCCCTCGGCTGTATGTCCGATGAGCAGGTGCCATGAGTCGGGCAACTGCTGGAGCACCGAGGCGTCGCCGCTCTTGATAGCCCACTTCATCACCGACAGAGGTGTGGCCCCTGTCTCGGCATCGAGATAAGAAGTGAGTTGTCCTGCCACAGGCCATGAGGTCATCTGTGCGGGGAAACTGACGAGGAGCACGCAACGTCCCACGAGTGCGGGATTGAAGATGTTGCAGCCCAGACCTCCAAAGCTCATCTTGCCCACACCGATTGCCACGAGGGCACCGATGAGGATAATCCAGACGGGAAGGTTGGAGGGCAGGTTGAATCCGAGCAGCAGGCCGGTGAGGGCGGCAGAACCGTCGCACACTGTGGTGCGCTCGTTGCGGAGTATATACTTGTTGATGGCCCACTCAAACACTACGCAGGCCAATACGCTCGTGGCGCATACTATCGCCGAGCCGATGCCGAAATAGGCAAACGATACGAGCAGAGCGGGCAGAAGGGCGATAATCACGCCATACATGTTGCGCTCCACCGAGTCAGTGCCGTGGGCATGGGGCGAAAGGGATATTATTAACTTTTTCATCTCGATATTTTTATATTTATTTTTAAGGAATTTGAAGGAGATAGAAGGAGTAAAAAGGAGATAGAAGACAATAGTATTGTCATGGAGAATCATACGTCCCTTATCTTCCTTTATCTTCCTTTATCTTCCTTTATCTTCCCCAAATAATTACTTCTTCGCATTGCGGGCACGGATGATACCCATTACCGTTGACTTTCCGTTACGGATGTTGTCGAGGATAGGACGATGTGACGGACAGGTGAACTGGCACGAACCGCACTCTATACACGACACTACATCCTCAGCCTCTGCCCTCTCCCACATCTTCTTTGCCGAGAGCGTGGCAAGCAGGTAAGGCTCAAGTCCCATCGGGCATACGTTCACGCACTTGCCGCAGCGGATACAGGGGTCTGCCGGCTTGCGGCGGGCATCACTTCCGCTGAGGATTGTGATACTGTTTGTTCCCTTGCATACTGGCACCTCGTCGGTGGTCAAGGCACGTCCCATCATCGGACCGCCAGCCAACAGCTTGTTGTCGTCATCGGGCATTCCTCCGCATATCTCGATAAGGTCGCGCATGGGAGTACCCATTCTCACAAGATAATTACCAGGTTTAGAGAGCTTCTTACCGGTAACCGTGGTGTAACGCTCAAACAATGGCTTGTTCTTCATCACTGCCTGATAAACGGCAAAAGCCGTTCCCACGTTCTGCACTATTGCACCCACATTCACGGGGATAGCAGGAGGAGCTGGCACTTGGCGACGTATTACGGCATCCACAAGCTGCTTCTCGCCTCCTTGCGGATAACGCTGCTTCAGTGGCACCACCTCTATGCGTGCATCAGCGGCAGCCTTCTGTGTGAGCAGTTCGATGGCGGCAGGCTTGTTGGTCTCAATACCGATATATCCCTTATCCACCTTGGCTGCCTTCATCAGCAGTTGGAGACCTACAATAATCTCATCTGCGTGCTCCATCATCAGACGGTAGTCGGAGGTTATATACGGCTCACACTCCACGGCATTGATGATGACACACTCGGCTGTTGCCCCTGGAGGCGGACACAGTTTGATGAACGTAGGGAATCCGGCACCGCCCATACCTGTAACTCCAGCCTTCTTGATGCTCTCAACAATACTTTCGGGAGTGAGGTCGGGACGGTCTTCTATTTTCACGAGCTTGTCGCTGCGGTCGATGCTTTCCTCCCACTCGTCGCCCTCCACACTTACGATGATGGCAGGCTTGCGGTAGCCGGAAGCGTCAAAGGCAGAGTCAACCTTCGCCACCTTTCCCGACACAGAGGAATAAATCGGTGCAGATACGAAACCGCCTGCCTCGGCGAGCAGTGTGCCCACCTTGACCACGTCGCCCTTTGCCACCACTGGTTTTGCCGGAGCACCGATGTGCTGCGACAACGGGAATATGGCCTGCTTGGGCAGTGGGGCCACCTGTGTAGGCACCTCGTGGGTGAGCTTGTTCTCCTCGGGGTGTATTCCGCCTATTCTGAATGTTCTTATTTTCATGAGTCTTTCGATTCTTGTTAGTTTTCAGTTTTCTCAGCTGTTTCGCTCACTTCTGCGGCAACCTTTTTGGGAGCGGGGAAATTCACCGCCCTGATGGCACCCGTAGGACATACCTTCTCACACTTGCGGCAGGCGCGGCACTTCTGCGGGTCGATGTACGACAGGTTGCCCTCCACGGTGATGGCACCGAACGGACACTCCTTCTCGCATTTTCCGCATCCGATACAAGCAGCGGCGCACGCCTTCTTGGCGGCAGGTCCCTTGTCGCGGTTGACGCAGCTGACATAGACGCGTCTTCCCTTGGGCCCCTTCTTGCGCAGCTCGATGATGTGGCGCGGACAAGCCTTGACACACGCTCCACAGGCGGTGCAAAGGTCTTCGTTCACCTCTGCCAATCCTGTCTCGGGATTGATGGCAATGGCACCGAACTGGCAAGCGTCGGCACAGTCGCCACAACCGAGGCATCCGAATCCGCAGGCGGTCTCGCCGGCAGCACAGGCGTTCATAGCCGAACAAGTGCGCAGTCCGCAATACTCAGCCGTCTTTGGACGGTTCTCACACGTGCCGTTGCACCTAACCACAGCCACCATAGGCTCGGTGTTGGCAACGGCCATACCTAAAAGGTCGGCCACCTGCTCCATTACAGCAGCACCGCCTACCGGACAGTTGAGTCCTTCGAGGCTACCTCCATCAGCTGCCTTCACAAGAGCGTCGGCCATACCCGAACAACCGGGGAATCCGCATCCGCCACAGTTGGCCTGGGGCAGGAGGGCAGACACCTGGGCAATCCTTGGGTCTTCCTTCACAGCAAACTTTTTGGAACAAACGTACAACACGGCGGCTGCCACAAGTGCGATGGCTCCAAGTACAATCACTGCGATTAACATAAAATTCATAATACTTACTTTATTTTTGGTTTTTTTGATTATTCTATACTGACTGTTTTTCGATGCCGAACGTGACACTGCCTCCGATGCGGTAGCGGAATAGCCACACACATATATAATAAGGTATAAGCGCGGCAAGCCCCACCAATGCTGACATCGTCTCGTCGGATGTGAGCCACATCGTGATGAACACCGCCGCCACCATAACGGCAAAGGGCAAACCGAAGCCCACCATAAGAGCCTTGCGCGCAGAGCCTTCTGACACCGAAACCGTAACCGCATCCCCTTTGGCGTAGGAAGACGAGTCAGTGGTGCAGACATCAATTATCTTGACCTTGCTCTCAGAGGCAGTGCAATGTCCCGCCACCTTGCATGCGGCACAGGCGGCAGCCTGCACTATGCGCACTCTGACGAGACGCTCGCTGACACTCTCAACGACTCCCGAATGTGTTATTTTGCTTTTCATCAAGTGCAAAGGTACTATGACTTTTCCAAATATCAAACAAAATTTGGCTTTTTTTTGAAAAAAAGTTCGTAATCGTTTGCAGTTTCCGTTTTTTTGTGTAATTTTGTACTGGAAATAATAAAAGCATGATTATTATGAAGACTTCAGATCAGACAATCCAGCAGATTGAGCGAGCCATCAGAAAGGTGGCTGACAAGTTTCCTGCCACTCAGGAGGCATCCATTTTCACCGACATTCACATCCGTGTGAACCAGGAGACGGGTGAGCTTGTGGCATTCGACGACGACGACCGCGAGATTACCCGAGTAATCATCGAGAAGTGGATAAACAACCAGGATGACAGTTTCTACGACGTAGTGACAAAGCTGCTGCGCAAGTGCATCGAGAGGGAGAAAAATCTCGTTGAGAACATGGCGATAATCCGACCTTATTCCTTTATCCTTGAGGATGAGGACAAGGAGAACATTGCCGAGCTGTATGTAGTGGATGACGACACCGTCATCATCGACCCCGACCTGATGGAGGGACTCGACAAGGACCTCGACGAATTCCTTGAGAAACTGCTGAAGGAAGACTGAGATATGAGTGGCTACTCACTCAACTTGGTGAGTAGCCATTTTCCGCCACTGCGCTTGAATGTCAGCTCCATCTCAAAACCGTTGGAGATGCCACGGAAGACGAGAATCTTCTGGTTGCCGCCCTGCTTGGGTTCACCATATATAACGTTGTATAGGGTGCTCGACGGTAGCTCGGGGGCAAAGGCAGGCCATGTCTCGGGAGTCAGCACTCCCTCCATGGTGCTGAAATCGTCGTCGGGGTCGGGACCTGAGAACTGCACTATGTCACTCACGCTGTTGCACTGGAATGTGGAGTCGGTGGCAAAGCGATGGTAGAAACTCAGGAATGAGGCGTTGACACTGTGGACAAGCGGCTTGTTGACAATCGAGTCGAGCATCCACAGGCCATTGTTGCGGTTGAAGACAAACTGTTTCACGTAATGCTTGGAGAGGAATACCTTTTCAACCCTCGCGGTATTTACGGCGGTGTCCTTCACCGCCCTCATATCGCGCTCATTGTTCAGAATCAATGTATAGAATCCCTGGTGCATGAAGAAATGCTCAGTCTTCCATTGGTTCTTGGTGATTTCCGACATCTTGCCGTTGGTCTTCACGGGCAAAGGCCAAGTGGTTCTCTTCAACTGCAGCTTGCGGTTGGCAGCGTAGTTGAAGAAAAAGTCGTCGAAGAGCTCGTCAGCCGCCTTGGGCATCGGAGTCTCGGAGATAAGCATCTCCATAGTGTCACAAGCGGCAGTATCCTTAATACTGTCTGAGTCGGCAGGCACATTTTCTGCAGAGCCTGTCTTGTTCCCCTGGCAGGAGAACACAATCGCCAGAATGGCGAAAAATGATGGTAAAATCTTCTTCATTTTGACCTTGGAATGTAATCCGCTCTCAAATTTTCGGCAAAATTACAATTATTTTTTAATATCTTGCACTTTTTTCCCTAAAAATTATTACCTTTGCACCAAATTTATTATAATAAGTCAAGATGATACTGGAAAAAATAGACCAACTTCTCGAAGAAGTGAAAAATATCAGCGCATCCAACGCTGATGAAATCGAGGCGCTGAGATTGAAGTATCTCAGCAAGAAAGGTGCCATCACGGCACTGATGAATGACTTCCGTAATGTGCCTGCCGACCAGAAGAAGGCTGTCGGAATCAAAATCAACGAACTAAAACAAACGGCTCAGGAGCGCATCAACGCACTGAAGGAGCAGCTTGAGACTGCGGACACCGAATCGGAGGCCATCGACCTCACCCGCACCCCCTACCCCATCAAGCTCGGCACACGCCATCCCCTGTCTATCGTCACCAACGAGATTATCGACATTTTTTCGCGCATGGGATTTGTGCTTGCCGACGGGCCCGAGGTGGAGGACGACCTGCATGTGTTCACCAAGATGAACTTTGCTGCCGACCATCCCGCACGCGACATGCAGGACACGTTCTTTGTTGACCAGAGCGAGACGGGCGACGTGACCAAGAACATCCTGCTGCGCTCGCACACCAGTTCGGTGCAGGCCCGCGTGATGGAGACAACACAGCCTCCTATCCGCATCATCTGTCCGGGACGTGTGTATCGCAACGAGGCTATCACTGCCCGCGCCCACTGTTTCTTCCATCAGGTGGAGGGTCTGTATATCGACAAGAACGTGTCGTTCACCGACCTCAAGCAGGTTCTCCTGTCGTTTGCCCGCGAGATGTTCGGCGCCGACACCAAGATACGCCTCCGTCCGAGCTACTTCCCGTTCACCGAGCCAAGTGCCGAGATGGACATCTCGTGCCACATCTGCGGCGGTAAGGGTTGCGGATTCTGCAAGCACACGGGATGGGTGGAAATCCTCGGTTGCGGAATGGTAGATCCCAACGTGCTCGAGCAGTGCGGCATCGACAGCAAGGTGTATAGCGGATATGCCTTCGGTATGGGCGTGGAGCGCATCACCAACCTGAAATATCGCGTGAGCGACCTTCGCATGTTCTCAGAGAACGACACAAGGTTCTTGAAGGAGTTTGAGGCTGCAGACTGACAATTCAGTCTTGCAGCTGCCTAAAACGCTGACTATAAAACAAAAATTTTATTATATTATAATTATGTATTTCACATTATTCATCACCGTTATTCTGACGGCTGTTGTACTGGTAGTGGCAGCTTACGTAATCGCTAAGCTCATTGGCCCGCGCTCGTACAATCCGGTGAAGGGTGAACCGTTTGAGTGTGGTATTCCGACTCGTGGCAGCTCATGGCTTCCCACGCATATCGGATACTATCTCTTCGCCATCCTCTTCCTGATGTTCGACGTGGAGACAATGTTCCTCTACCCCTGGGCAGTAGTCGTCAAGCAGTTTGGAACCATGGCTATCTTTAGCATCGGTTTCTTCATGCTTGTATTGGTATTTGGCCTTGCTTACGCATGGCGGAAAGGAGCTTTGGAATGGAAGTAAGGAAACCTGTAATCAAGAGCATTCCCTACGACGAGTTCAAGGACAATGCAAGTTTAGAGAAAATTATCGACGAGCTCCACGAGGGTGGATGCAACGTTGTGGTAGGTTCACTCGACCAGGCCATCAACTGGGGGCGCAGCAACTCGCTGTGGTCGTTGACCTTCGGTACCAGTTGCTGCGGTATTGAGTTCATGTCAGTGGGTTGCGCCCGCTATGACTTCTCACGCTTTGGATTCGAGGTAACCCGCAACTCACCCCGCCAGGCCGACCTCATCATGGTGGCAGGAACAATCACCCACAAGATGGCTCCCGCCTTCAAGCGTCTGTACGACGAGATGGCTGAGCCGAAGTATGTGGTGGCTGTTGGCGGATGCACCATCTCCGGAGGTCCGTTCAAGTCAAGTTACAACGTGGTTAAGGGCATCGAGGAGATTGTGCCAGTGGATGTGTACATCCCCGGCTGTCCTCCCCGTCCCGAGGCTATCCTCTATGGCATGATGCAGCTTCAGCGCAAGGTGAAGATTGAGAAGTTCTTCGGCGGCGCCAACCACAAGCAGAATGCCGAGGAGCGCGAGTTGGGACTCTCCAACGAGGCTATCGCCGCAGGATGGAAGAAACCATTGGTTGTTACCGATGTACCTGAGGACGTTGTGAAAAACATTAAAAAGGAACAGGAGGAAGGCAAATGAAACTCGAGAATTTAGTATTTGACTTTGACAGGTTTGCCTCCGAAATGGCAAACCTCAAGGAGAAGAAGCATTTCGACTATCTCGTCACCATCGTCGGAGAGGACTTCGGCGGTGAGGAGGGATTGGGATGTATCTATATCCTGGAGAACACCGACACCCACGAGCGCACAAGCGTGAAGATGCTGGCAAAGCAGGTGGGCGAAGAGGATTTTGTCATCCCAACAGTGAGCAACATCTGGAAGGTGGCTGACTTGCTGGAGCGCGAGGTGTTCGACTTCTATGGCATCAAGTTCCTCGGTCATCCCGACATGCGCCGTCTCTATCTGCGCAACGACTTCAAGGGATACCCCTTCCGCAAGGACTGGAAGTTTGACGACTCCTACTCGCTCGAAGACGACGTGGAGCCGGATTACACCTTATTATATAAATTAAATGAGGACGGAAAACTCGTCTGCGAGCAACGCAAGCTCTTCACCGATGATGAATATGTCATCAACATCGGTCCGCAACACCCCTCAACCCACGGTGTGCTCCGCCTTCAGACCGTAGTCGATGGCGAGACCGTGAAGCGTATCTATCCCCACTTGGGATATATCCACCGCGGTATCGAGAAGATGTGCGAGAGCTACACATATCCGCAGACCCTCGCCCTCACCGACCGTCTCAACTATCTATCTGCGATGATGCACCGCCATGCCCTCGTGGGCGTTGTCGAGGAGGCATTGGGCGTTGAGCTTACCGACCGCATCAAGTATGTGCGCACTATCATGGACGAGCTTCAGCGTCTCGACTCCCACCTGCTATACTGCGGTTGCTGCGCCCAGGACCTCGGTGCCCTGACGGCGTTCCTCTACTGTATGCGCGACCGCGAGCATGTGCTCAACGTGATGGAGGAGACAACCGGTGGACGACTCATCCAGAACTACTATAGAATAGGTGGCCTTCAGGATGATATCGACCCCAACTTCATCCAAAACTGCAAGAAGCTCTGCAAGTATCTGCGCCCGATGATCAAGGAGTATATGGATGTGTTCGGCGACAACGTCATCACCCACAACCGCTTTGAGAAGGTGGGCGTGATGGGACTTGAGGACTGCATCAACTATGCCGTCACCGGTCCTGCCGGACGTGCAGCAGGTTGGCACAACGACACCCGCAAGCGTCATCCATACGATATGTATAATAAGGTGGAGTGGCAGGAAATCACCATGACAGGCTGCGACTCCATGGACCGCTACCTCATCCACATCAAGGAGATGTATCAGAGCCTCGACATCATCGAGCAGCTCATCGACAACATCCCCGAGGGTGACTTCTACGTAAAGCAGAAGCCTATCATCAAGGTGCCCGAGGGACAGTGGTACTTCTCTGTTGAGGGAGCCAGCGGCGAGTTTGGCGTGTATATCGACTCCAAGGGCGACAAGAGTCCGTGGCGACTGAAGATGCGCCCGATGGGACTCAGTCTCACCGGTGCTCTCGACCCGATGCTTCGCGGACAGAAGATTGCCGACCTCGTGACTACATGCGCTGCGGTTGACTTCGTTATTCCTGACATCGACAGATAAGGGCAAATAATTAAAAGTTAAGAATTAAGAAAGACAACTTATATGTTTGATTTTAGTATAGTTACAACATGGATTGACTGCTTCTTGCGCGAGACTCTCGGGCTGGGGGATTTCTGGTCAATACTTATCGAGTGCGTACTGGTGGGCGTGGGCATCCTCTTGGGATATGCCATGCTGGCCATCGTCTTGATATTCATGGAGCGCAAGGTGTGTGCCTACTTCCAGTGCCGTCTCGGCCCGATGCGAGTGGGTCCCTGGGGTATCTTCCAGGTCTTCGCCGACGTGCTGAAGATGCTCATCAAGGAAATCTTCACCGTGGATAAGGCCGACAAGTTGCTCTATTTCATTGCTCCTGTGTTTGTGATTGCCGCCTCGGTGGGCACATTCTCGTTCCTGCCTTGGAACAACGGTGCTGTGGTGCTCGACTTCAATGTGGGCATCTTCCTTCTCACCGCCGTTTCGAGTATCGGTGTGGTTGGAGTCTTCCTCGCAGGATGGGCTTCCAACAACAAGTATTCAGTCGTTTCGGCCATGCGTGGCGCAGTGCAGATGATTTCCTACGAGATGTCGCTCTGCCTGTGTCTTATCACTGCCGTCATCCTCACTGGCACAATGCAGATGTCGGGTATCGTGGAGGCTCAGACGGGTCCGTGGAACTGGCTCATCTTCCGTGGTCATGTTCCCGCCATCATCGCCTTCCTCGTGTTCCTCGTTGCAGGTAATGCCGAGGCCAACCGTGGTCCGTTCGACCTTGCCGAGGCTGAGAGCGAGCTTACTGCCGGTTATCACACCGAGTATAGCGGTATGGGATTCGGCTATTTCTATCTCGCTGAATATCTCAACCTCTTCGTTATCTCAGGCATCGCCACCACAGTGTTCCTTGGCGGATGGGCACCGGTTAATATAGGTATAGAGGCATTCGACGCCGTGATGAACTACATCCCCGGCATCGTATGGTTCCTCGGCAAGACCTTCGCCATCGTGTGGATTCTGATGTGGATTCGCTGGACATTCCCCCGTCTGCGTATCGACCAGATCCTGAAGTTGGAGTGGAAGTATCTCATGCCCCTGTGTCTCGTAAACCTCATCCTGATGACTGTGGTTGTGGCAATGGGATGGCACTTCTAAAGCCCCCCTCCTGCTCCCCCGAGGGGGAGAGAGACGAAAATGTTTAAACACAGAGTTACAGAGTCACAGAGTTTTATCTAATACAAAATCTCTGTTTCTTTATAGAACTTAAAAAAAATTATCTCTGTATCTCAGTGTCTCTGTGTTCAAAAATAAAAATATTAAGTATTTATATTTAAATTAATTATGAGCAATACATCATATTTCGGAAGCATTGCCGCGGGGTTGAAGACTCTTGCCACGGGTATGAAGATTACCTGGAAGGAGTACTTCACACCGAAATCCACTGAGCAATATCCCGAAAACAGAAAGACCACACTGCATGTGGCACAGCGCCACCGCGGCCGTCTGGTCATGCTCCGCGACGAGAACGGTGCCGTCAAGTGTACGGCATGCACTCTCTGCGAGAAGACCTGCCCCAATGGCTCCATCAAGATCAAGACCGAGATGGTGACCACTGAGGACGGCAAGAAGAAGCGTCGCCTGGTGGACTACCAGTACGACCTCGGCGACTGTATGTTCTGCCAGTTGTGCGTCAATGCGTGCAACTTCGGAGCTATTGAGTTTACAAATGATTTCGAGAACGCGACATTCAGCCGCGAGGCCCTCGCCCTCCACTTGGACAAGGAGAACTACGAGAGTTCGCTGCCCAACATCCTCGACGGAGGCGCACCCCTCGAAATCGGCAAGTTTAACACCAAAACAAAGTAGGAGCAAGAGAAAGATATGGCAAATATTGTAATGTTCGGCATTCTTGCCGTCGTCATCCTCGGTTCGGCTCTTGTCTGCGTGACAACCACCCGAATCATGAGAGCAGCCACTTTCCTGCTGTTCGTACTCTTTGGAGTGGCAGGACTCTATTTCCTGCTCGACTACACTTATCTTGGCGCGGCTCAGATCAGCGTGTATGCCGGTGGTATCTCGATGATCTATATCTTCGCCATCCAACTCGTGAGCAAGCGCACCCTTCAGGGCCTCACCGAGCGCATCAAGCTGAAGCGCTTCGTGACGGGCGGTCTGCTGTCCCTCGTGGGATTGGCCACCGTGGTCGCCATATTCGTTAAGAACCACTTCATCCAGGCATGCTGCAGTGTTGACGATGTCGAGGTGCCCATGCAGGCCATCGGCGAGTCGCTGCTCGGCTCTGGGAAATACCAGTATGTGCTCCCCTTCGAGTTCATATCGGTGTTCCTCCTTGCATGTATCATCGGTGGTATTGTTGTAGCACGTAAAGAAGAGGAGACCAAGTGATTATGATACCAGTAGAATGTTATTTCGTGCTTAGCGCACTGTTGTTCTTCATCGGCGTGTTCGGTTTCATCACCCGCCGCAACCTGATTGCCATGCTCATCTCTGTCGAGCTGGTTCTCAACGCCGTCGATCTGAACTTTGCGGCATTCAACCGCCTGCTCTTCCCCGGACAGTTTGAGGGCATGTTCATGAGCCTCTTCTCCATCGGTGTGAGCGCAGCAGAGAGTGCCGTTGCGATTGCGATTATCATCAACGTTTACCGCCGCTTCAACAGCGACCAGGTGAACAGTATTGAAAACCTTAAATATTAAGCGATTGGTATATGGATTATAGTTTTGTTTATCTCATACTCCTTCTGCCCCTCTTCTCGTTCGTTATCCTCGGACTTGCGGGCATGAAGATGTCGCACAAGACGGCTGGACTGATCGGCACCGCGTCGCTCGCCATCGTCACTGTGCTTTCGTATGTCACGGCATTCAGCTATTTCTTTGCTGACCGCTGCGCCGACGGTGCCTACCCCACCATCGTGCCTTTCAATTTCACATGGTTGCCCCTTGGTCAGCTTCACTTCGACCTTGGCTTCATGATCGACCCGATTTCGGCGATGATGCTTGTCGTCATCTCCACGGTCAGCCTGATGGTGCATATCTATAGCTTCGGATATATGCACGGCGAGCACGGATTCCAGCGTTACTACGCTTTCCTCTCGCTGTTCACCATGTCGATGCTCGGACTCGTTGTCGCCACCAATATCTTCCAGATGTACCTGTTCTGGGAGCTTGTGGGTGTCAGCTCTTATCTGCTCATCGGCTTCTACTATCCTCTCAAGCCCGCCATCGCCGCTTCGAAGAAGGCGTTCATCGTGACTCGTTTCGCCGACCTCTTCTTCCTCATCGGTATTCTTATCTTCGGATATTACACCCAGTCGTTCTCGTTCTCATTTGTCGAGAACCTGCAGATGGCTGAGGGATGCACTCCGTTCCTGCCCGTTGACACTGCCAAGGCTGTTGCCGCAGGCGGATTCGTCCTGCCCACAGCCCTCGTGCTGATGTTCATCGGTGGTGCCGGTAAGTCGGCGATGTTCCCCTTGCACATCTGGTTGCCCGATGCCATGGAGGGTCCAACTCCTGTCAGTGCTCTCATCCACGCCGCAACCATGGTTGTTGCCGGTGTGTTCCAGATTGCACGTCTCTTCCCCTTGTGGATTGAGTATGCTCCTGGTCAGATGAGTATCGTGGTATGGGTGGGTGTGTTCACCGCTTTCTATGCCGCTGCCGTGGCTTGCGCCCAGAGCGACATCAAGCGTGTGCTTGCATTCTCCACCATCTCTCAGATTGCATTTATGATGGTAGCCCTCGGTGTATGTATGCCTGGACATCATGAGGTGATCGACGCTCATGGCTCATTGGGATATATGGCATCAATGTTCCACCTCTTCACCCACGCCATGTTCAAGGCTTGTCTGTTCCTCGGTGCAGGATGTATCATCCACGCCGTCCACAGCAACGAGATGGAGGCAATGGGCGGACTGCGCAAGTATATGCCCGTCACCCACATCACCTTCCTCATCTCATGCCTTGCCATCGCCGGTATTCCGTTCTTCTCGGGCTTCAGCTCAAAGGACGAGATTATCACCGCATGCTTCGCCTACAGTCCGCTCGTAGGTTGGATTATGACTGGCGTTGCCGCCATGACGGCGTTCTATATGTTCCGTCTCTACTACGGCATCTTCTGGGGCACTGAGAACAAGGAACTCCATGCTCATCACACTCCGCATGAGGCACCTCTCACTATGACCATACCTCTCATCGTGCTGTGCGTAATCACAGTGGGTGTGGGTATCTATACCACCATCGCCGGCTTTGCAGGACTCGGCGGCAGCTTCGGTAGCTTCGTTACAGCCAACGGACAGGATTACACCATCCACTTCGACATCCAGGTGGCTGCCACATCTACCGTCATCGCCATCCTCAGCATCTGTCTCGCCACATATATATATAAAGGTGAGCAGCAGCCTATCGCCGACCGTCTCTATCGCACATTCCCCAAGCTCCATCGTGCAGCCTACAAGCGCTTCTACATGGACGAGGTTTATCAGTATGTCACCCACAGGATTATCTTCCGCTGCGTATCCACTCCTATCGCATGGTTCGACCGCCACGTCATCGACGGCACGTTCGACTTCCTCGCATGGGGTGCCAACGAGGCTGGCGAGACTATCCGCCCGTGGCAGAGCGGCGACGTGCGTCAGTATGCCGTATGGTTCCTCACCGGTGCCATTGCTCTCACGCTCATACTGCTGGCAATATAATCGGAAACTCATACACTTAATAAAGTAAAGAATAGAAATGAGTATATTAACATTATTCGTAGTAATACCTGTACTGATGCTCCTGGGCCTTTGGCTCTCGCGCAATCTCAATCAGGTTCGTGGAGTGATGGTGGTTGGTTCGTCATGCCTTCTCGCCCTCTCCATCTGGCTTACGTTGGCCTTCATCCAGGCACGTCAGGCCGGCGACACTTCGGAGATGCTGTTCACATATAGCACACCGTGGTTCCGCCCCCTCAACATAGCCTATTCCGTGGGTGTTGACGGTATTTCGGTTGTCATGCTCCTGCTCTCTGCCGTAATCGTCTTCACCGGTACATTTGCCTCTTGGCAGCTCAAGCCACTCACCAAGGAGTATTTCCTCTGGTTCACGCTTCTGTCAACTGGTGTGTTCGGATTCTTCATCTGCACCGACCTCTTCACCATGTTCATGTTCTACGAGGTTGCCCTCATCCCGATGTATCTGCTCATCGGAGTTTGGGGTAGCGGCAACAAGGAATATGCCGCCATGAAGCTCACACTGATGCTTATGGGAGGTTCGGCACTGCTGATTATCGGTATTCTCGGCATCTACTTCTTCAGTGGTGCCACGACTATGAACGTCAACGAGATTGCCGCCATGCACAACATCGCCCCCGAGGTGCAGAAGGTGTTCTTCCCCTTCATCTTCATCGGATTCGGTGTGCTCGGCGCAATGTTCCCGTTCCACACATGGTCTCCTGACGGTCATGCTTCTGCGCCCACTGCCGTGTCTATGCTCCACGCCGGTGTGCTCATGAAATTAGGAGGCTACGGCTGCTTCCGCGTGGCAATGTATCTGCTGCCCGATGCAGCCAACGAGTTGGCTTGGATATTCCTTATCCTCACCACTATCTCGGTGGTTTATGGTGCGCTCTCGGCTTGCGTGCAGACCGACCTCAAGTACATCAACGCCTATTCGTCAGTGTCTCACTGCGGCTTGGTTCTCTTCGCCCTGCTGATGATGACCCGCACATCTTGCACGGGAGCCATTCTGCAGATGCTCTCTCACGGACTCATGACAGCCCTCTTCTTCGCCCTCATCGGTATGATTTACGGACGTACTCACACCCGTGACGTGCGCCGCTTGGGAGGCTTGATGAAGATTATGCCATTCCTCGCCGTAGGATATGTCATCGCCGGTCTTGCCAACCTCGGACTTCCCGGTTTCTCGGGATTCGTGGCAGAGATGACCATCTTCGTGGGCTCGTTCGAGAATGCCGGCACATTCCACAGCGCATGCACCATCATCGCCTGTATGTCGATTGTAGTGACCGCGGTTTATATCCTGCGCGTCGTTGGTAAGATTCTCTACGGAGAGGTTGCCGACAAGCACTACCTCGAACTTACCGACGCCACATGGGACGAGCGCTTCGCCGTATGCTGCCTTATCGCATGTGTTGCCGGACTCGGTCTGGCTCCTATGTGGGCAAGCAACGTCATCGGCGATGCCGTCAATCCGATTATCAACGTATTAAGTCAAAACATATAATCAGTAGGAAACAATGGATTACAGTCAGTTTTTCAACATGATACCCGAGGCAACGCTCATGCTTGCCCTCGTGATAGTCTTTCTCGCCGACCTTATATTCAAGGGCGAAAGAAAGCATTGCTACACCAGCCTGCTGATGTATGTCGCCCTGCTCGCCCAGACGGTGGTTTGCTTCACAGCCGCTCCCGCCGAGGCGTTCAGCGGATTGTATGAGGCTTCCGCCGCATGCAACGCCATGAAGGGCATCCTCACCGCCGGCACATTCATTGTGGTGGTGATGGCTCAGTCGTGGCTCGTTCAGGACGAGGTTAAGCGTGTGAGCGGCGAGTTCTACACCCTCACCCTCTCCACCCTCCTCGGTATGTATGTGATGATGTCGTCAGGTCATTTCCTGATGTTCTTCCTCGGTCTTGAGATGGCTTCGGTGCCAATGGCATGTATGGTTGCCCTCAACAAGTATCGCAAGGAGTCGGCAGAGGCAGCCGCCAAGTTCGTCCTCACCGCCACATTCTCAAGCGGTGTGATGCTCTATGGCATCTCGTTCCTCTATGCCGCCACAGGAACACTCTATTTCGGCGACGCGGTTAACGGCATCACTGCCACTCCGCTTGTCATCATGGGTCTCGTCTTCTTCTTCAGCGGACTCGGATTCAAGATTTCCCTTGTTCCGTTCCACTTCTGGACAGCCGACACCTATCAGGGCGCGCCAACTGCCGTGACCGGTTATCTGAGCGTCATCTCCAAGGGTGCCGCCACCTTCACATTGATGGCAATCCTCATGAAGGTGTTCGACCCTGTTGTGGAGTATTACGAGTATCTGCTCTACATCGTCATCGTGCTCACCATCACCATCGGTAACCTCTTCGCCATCCGTCAGAGCGAGTTGAAGCGCTTCATGGCTTTCAGCTCTATCTCACAGGCAGGATATATCATGCTCGCCGCCATTGGCAGCAGTGAGATGGGTGTTGCCTCGCTGATGTATTATGTATTGGTGTATGTAGTTGCCAACATGTCAGTCTTCACCGTCATCAACGTCGTTGAGACCCGCGGTGCCGGCACCACCAAGATGAGCTGCTACAACGGGCTCTACCAGACCAACCCCAAGTTGGCGTTCCTCATGACGTTGGCATTGTTCTCGTTGGCAGGTATTCCTCCGTTTGCCGGAATGTTCTCCAAGTTCTTCGTCTTCATGGCAGCCGCCCAGCAGGGTTCGTTCTGGGCATACTTCGTAGTGTTCATCGCCCTGGTCAACACCGTGGTGAGTCTCTACTACTACCTGCTCATCGTGAAGGCGATGTACATCATCCCGACCGACTCTCCCCTGCCCACCTTCAAGAGCGATTTCAACACCAAGTTGGCTCTCGCCCTCTGCACTGTAGGCATCATCCTCTTCGGAGTATGCAGCTGCATCTACGACTGGCTCACAGCCGTGTCCATCAGCTGACCTAAGGTTTGAAAAAACATTTCGTCCCCCAAGGGGCGCAATAATAATAAAAGAGGAATTGTCCGCGCAAGGATAATTCCTCTTTTTATATGCAAACGTTAGCCCTGAACTTTCGACATGGATTAGGTAGCCCTGAAAGGGCGATATAACATAGCACAGGGTGTCAACCCTGTGTATGATGCGTTTCTCTCTCGCCTCCCCCCTTCGGTTTACTCCCCTAACTTATGGGGAGAGTTGAGATTGCTCTCGAGCACAGGCATTTCACGATGGAATGAATCATCACTTCTGATATACTTGAATAACCAAGCTCAACAAGAACGATACTTATGTATATCACGTTTTTGGGATAATCAATTTCTCCAAAAACCTCAAATTGGGGATTTTGGGGCTTTATATGTAAATATAGGTTAAATTTTAAATATTAGACAATAATTATTTTGTTAATTGTATCTGTATTTCGAGTAATTATTGCTAACTTTGTAGTCGAATATCCGAAGAGGTCGAGAGGCTTTAAAAGCGGATGTCAACATTTTTATGTTAAAAATTAATTTAACAGAACAGGCAGCTGCTCGTTTATTCGAGTCAGGCTCAAAAATCATAGAGAGCGCAATAGGAAAAGCGTTCTCTACAGACGTGAAGGGTGAAATTGTCATACCCTCCGCGGTTAGTGACAATTACCAATTTTTTAGTGACCTTCAAGAGGCAGCCAACACAGTTGAGGAAAACAGGATAATACAAGCTTTGGAAAACAAGCAATTATCCCAACAAGCTCTAATAAGACTGAATAATCTTATAGCAATAATAATGAGCAAAGCTGAAACAGAATATTACGAGCTGTTGGTATTTCAGCCAGAATTTCTGAACAACTTTGCCACAAAATCCAACTCTTGCTTCAAGCGAGCTAAGAGACTGCTGCTAAGGTCGAGCGTTACTATAAAAAAAAGCATGAAATTGTTTCAGCAGTTTACCCCAAAACTTAAAAACCCACAAGAACGGCGCAAAGCGGCAGGCTATGGAGATGAATGGACAATAGCTAATTCTCACCTTACAATGTCCACTACACAGAGTTACATCAGCTTTGAAAATACATTCTCCACTGAGGCTGAAACACTAATAGAGTCAATCGAGAGACTGATGAGAATATTGGGGCAACTTATGGCTCTTTGTTGCGAAACATTAGAGAAAGAAGTCAATATTCTCAATGACCTTGAAAAACTGGAGTGGATACACAACAGGCAATTCGAATCCTTAAGGACGCAAGCCTGTCTAATGATTGACTATGTGAAAACCCAGGGAATCGACCAAATGTCAAAACTAAGGGCCGACCTCACGTGGGATGAATTTCTCCGGCAGGCATATCATTTTTTTAGTGATACGGCAATGGCAATCTATGTAGCTTATCAAATGTTAATTGAAAGCAAAAATAAAAACATCGATAATGATTTTGAGAAAGCACACCTCCCCGACGATGATAAAAGATACGCCATCCGACGTGCGATAGAGAACTTTGACGACATGAATCCAAGGGGAAGAGGCGGGGTGCTTTCTTCATTCCACCTCGCTGCACTTTACTTGTGGAGTGGCATCAATTGCGGACAGAAGGAGTTTTACGATTATTTTTGGGAAATATATAAGGGTAAATATTCAAAAGTTTCAATATCATGTTTTAGCGATATGATTGGCTTGATACATGGACATTCAAAGACCAAACAATCTGAAAAGGCTAAACAATCTGAAAAGACCGAACGTTATAAAAAACTATACGAGATGTTCAAGGCAGACATGAAGAAAAACGGTTTTTATATCTGATTCAAGTTTCTGAAGTAAAAGACTGTCGAGAGTGCCATTGGGGGCATAGGCGTCTCGCCCGCGGTCCATGCGCAGCCTCTGGGAGCGCAGGCGTCTCGCCTGCGGCCTGCGCAGAGGGTAATCAAAAATCATTGCTGATGGAAAATATATGTTATCTCGGCAGGCCGCGGGCGGGACGCCCACGCTCCCAGAGGCTGCGCGTCCCAACCTTACAGGTTGAAAGGAACTCCCAGAGGCTGCGCATTGAAAGACCCTGATTACGGCCGATAACATAGTTTTTTTGTAGGCGATAAGTCATTTTTGCAAAAAAAACCTCTTATTTTCCATACGATATCCTGATTTTTTTAAAGCGGAAAGCTGACGGTTTTACCCATAACCTGTCAGCTTTCCGCTTTTTATCCTGATTATATCCCCCTAAATAATCAGGATAATCAAGTTTATCCTGATTTTCCACTGTATGATAATCAGGATAAATGCCCATTATCCTGATTTCCTGATTCAGCTTTCCTGTTATCCTTACTAAATACCCCTTTTTGCCATTATCTGATAAGGATATGTAACGTTTTGATAATCAGCTTATTTTTATACGTATTCCAGATATATTTTCTACCTTTGCATCCGAAAAGGGCGGCGGAGTCATGAACCGCTTGTCTGGTTCGAGGGAGATTCCAACCACAATTACCATATCCCCTCCGGACCCTAATCAGCTCGAAGGCGCAGCAGTTGGTAATTGGGCGCAGCGACGGAAAGCTTGCAATTATGGCAAAAGACAAGAAAGAAAAGATGGACTATGAGTCCACAAGGACGATTGGAGAACTCATCGTAGAGTTGCTCCACAGTAATGAACAGCTGGCCGTGGCTCTCAGATGCGCCATCCAGGACGGACACTTGCCCCTGACTGCCGAAACTGTTAAGGCAGAGACGGAGGCAAAAGGTGATGCCGAAATGGAGGGCGAGAATAAGACCACGCCGCTTGAAGATTGGCTCGACGGCCAGGACGTGATGCAGGCGCTGCATATATCTCAGCGCACGCTCGCAACCCTCAGAGCCAATGGAACGCTGCCGTTCACCAAATTAGGCGGACGTTGCCTCTATCGCAAAAGCGACCTGGAAAAGGTGCTGGATTCGCATGATACTATGGTGAGACTAAAAGATCCTAAAGGCTATGGACACTCACGAAGTTAGTTTATTCAAGGCTCCCGTGACCAACAAGCACCCTTATGAGACCATGACGCTAAGCCAGGTCTTTGGGCGCATTGTTGGCCCAAGGGCCAAGGATGCAACAAAGCATCTGCGCAGCATCCAAGACAAGAGCGATGCCAAGGATTTTAAGGGCAAGGCTTTTGACTTTGTCACTCCCTCGGGCGTGTTCTCTTATCATTCCGATGCTTCGCTGGTAAGACATTCCGGACTGATATGCATCGACTTCGACCATGTGGCTGATATACCGGCACTGAAGACCACTCTGCTCCACGACCAGTATTTCGCCACCGAGTTGATGTTCACGTCTCCCTCGGGCGACGGAGTGAAATGGTGGGTGCCTATAGACATCGCCAAGCATCCTCATCAGATGTGGTTCAAGGCGATGAGGAACTATCTCCACACCACCTATGGTCTTGAAGCCGACCCTGCTTGCATCAACGTGTCAAGGGCTTGCTTCCTGCCTTACGACCCCGGATGCTATGTAAATCCAAACATTTGTCCCTTTTAATAACAATTTAAAAAAATGAACGAAAACAATATAACAAAGAAGGATTTCCCCGTTGAGCAATGGGCGAATCCCACAACCGAGAATGTTAACGCGGCCAAGTCTCAGACTCAGGACGCAAGTGTAGAACCAAATAATTCGATGGAAAGCGGAGCGGCTGCCTGTCAGAACGGAGAAATGTCTGTTTGTCAGAATGGACAAATGTCCGTCCCAAACTGTCAGTCGGGTCAAAACCTTGCAGCCGAGGTTAAGGACGTTGCAGACCGCCTTGTTGCCAAGGGCATAGACATCACCGCCGGCTATCAGAATTGGCTAAACGTAGGCTTCGCCCTTGCCGACGGACTGGGCGAGGGAGGCCGCGACATATATCAGCAGGTCAGCGCATTATATCCTAACTACAATCAGGCACAGTGTGACAAGCAGTATGATGCCTGCCTCAAGAGTCACGGGCATGGAGTTACTGTCAAGACTTTCTTCCACATGGCCAAGGAGGCGGGTGTGGATATCGCCGAGGTTGCACGCCTTTATTCCCATTCCCCCCAAAAACCTCAAAATGGAGGAAGTGGGGAAAAAGGGGAGTCTTCAACTGGGCAGATGACATCACAAAGTCTGATACCCGAAATGCCAACCTTCACTGATATAATCCCATTGGAGAATTGGCCGAAGACATTCCAGAAACTACAGCAGATTGCCGAGGACAGGCAGACTGCGGACATGCTCACTATGGGCATGATCACTGCCGCATCGGCCTGTCTGCCAAACTACACCGGGAACTACGACCGCCACTTGGTTTTCGCCTGCCTCTACGCCTTCATCGTGGCACCGCCGGCATCCAACAAAGGCTCGATGTCAGCCATCAGTGCCTTCCTCAAATACATTCAGGAAAGCATACGTCGTGCCAACAAGGCTGAGTTTGAGGAGTATGAGCAAAAGATGGCAGAATATCAGGCGCAGAAAGGCAAGAAAGGACAGACTGTCCGCGAACCCAAGCAGCCGCCATACCGCTCGCTCTTCATCAGTGCCAATTCCTCGTCAACGGCTATGTATCAGGCTTTGAGCGACAACCACGAATGCGGTTTCACGTTCGAGAGCGAGGGTGATGCCATGGCTAATGCCCTGAAGTCTGACTTCGGAGATTATTCAGACGGCTTGCGCAAGGCGTTCCACCACGAACCTATATGCTATAGCCGCCGCAAGGACAACGAGCGCGTGGATATCAAAAAGCCGCGTTGGGCTATACTACTCACAGGAACGCCCGACCAGGTGGGTAACCTCATCCCCACCGCCGACAACGGTACATTCTCGCGCTTCCTTTTCTATGTGCTACAGCGCAAACTGGAATGGCGCGATGTCTTCGCCGAGGAGGAAGTGACACTCGACGAAGAGTTTGAGAAGATGGGCAAGGATCTGTTTGTCGTTTATCTCAAGTTGACGGCTCGCAAGGAGCAGTTGCGCTTCAAGTTCACCAGTCAGCAGCGTCAGAAGTTCAACCGCTTCTTCAGTGAGCTGCAGGACGAGCAGGCAGCCATGCTTGGCGACGACATTGTGGCTTCGGTCAGACGCCTCGGACTCATAGCCTTCCGCATAGCAATGGTGCTCACCGCCTTGCGCTTCATAGACACTCCCGAAATCGACATCCAGAACATCCCGGAGGTAATCTGCGACGACCGCGACTTCAACATTGCCCTGTCAATGGTGAACAAGCTCATCAACCATACATCAATGGTGTATAGCACCATGCTTCGCAAGAATGGTGCCGAGGATGAAAACGATGTCAGCGTAAAGATGAACATGAGGGATAAACTTCTGTTTGATAACCTTAGCGTTGACTTCACTACAAAGGACTACGTTGCGGCTGCCGAAAAGCTCGAAATCCCCGAAAAGTCGGCTCAGAAAATCATCGGCCGATTCATCAACAGGTACATGGTTGTGGTAAGGGAGAAAAACGGCAAATACCACAAGGTTAAGCCAGGCGACAAGAGCGTGTGAGCCCCGAAATGGCGACATAACATAGCCCTGAAGGGGCGACATAACATAGCCCTGAAGGGGCGACATAACATAGCCCTGAAGGGGCGACATAACATAGCCCTGAAGGGGCGAC
>JBJEAV010000435.1:1104-6636 GCA_051869395.1 Prevotella sp. | reverse complement strand
AACCTATTACTTCAGTCCTTCAAGCATTTCCTTCAGGGCAAATCCCATACTCGGGCGCGGGGCATTGTACATATAGAGCTTCCCCTCCTTGTCATAGATAAGGAAGAACGGGATGCCCTTTACATTCAGAGCCTTGCCAAGAGTTCCCTCGGCATCGTGCCACTGGTTGCCATGCACACCCAACTCTCCCATCTTCTTCAGCCATGCGTCCTTCTTCTGGTCGATGGATATGGAGAGGAACACCACGTCCTTGTTCTCCAATTCCTTCTCAAGCTTCTGAAGATGCGGCACCTCACGGCAGCACGGCACACACCACGATGCCCACAGGTCGATATACACATACTTGCCACGGAACTGCGCGAAGTCCATCACATTGCCGTCGGCATCGCACAGCTTCACCTCCTTGGGGAACGCACTGCCCTTCACCGTCGAGCGGTTTGCCATAAATGTCTTCACGTATTTGCCGTCCAGTCCATGCTTCTCCGTCACCTTCTGCAACTCAGCAAGTCCCTCGTCGTACTTGTTCTCATAGTCGAAACGGCTTAGATACTTATCCAGCACGGCTGCACTCACCTTGTCAGTCAGCTCACGGCAGCTATAATTGGCATACAGCGAGTCCATCTGCTCGGACAACGAGGCCTGGCGGGGCAGGAAATTAGCCACAAGCGACGGCACTATCGGAAACAGCGACGCCATCGGCGCGTCAATCACGTTATACGGCTTGTCCATCACCTCACTCGCCTTCAGAGGCAGTGCATCGGGACGCACGCCGAGCATATTCGGCAGCGAGACATACGAGTTATATGTTGAGGTATATCCCCACATCTTTATATATTGCACCACGTTGGGGCGGCATTTGTATATGCCAAGGATGGAATCGGCAGCCACGGCGTATGCCCCGAGCATTGCCTTGATGTCGGCGGGAGCCTGGGGACGTTTTTCCCACAAAGCCCTGTCGTTGGCAGCAACAAACCGCCCCATTGCCGACAGAGCCTTGTTGTTGTCGTTGTCGGTCGCCACTGGCATGTTGCCATCCAACTGCATTCTGACATTGAGCTGTTCGCCCTCGGCATACAGCGGCACAATGGTCTGCATCTGGCGGCAGATATAAATCAGTCGGTAGAGGTTTTCGGAAGACGCTTCCACCTGTGCGGCAAACTCGTTGCCCGTGCGCTCCATCTCGCACGACTGCACGTCAAGTCCCGGTTGGAGTGGTTGGACGTACATCTTTGCCTCCTCGATGCCCTCGCCCGATATTTTCACCTTCAACGTCTTTTCCGTTGCCATCGCACTTGTCAGCGCGGCGAACATCATCGCCACCGCCATCGCGTTTCTCACAATCTTCTCTCTCTTCATACCTTATTATATTATATATAAAAATGATTATTCCGTGGGCAAAGATACGAACAATAATCCAATTTACCAAACATTTCCTTGTTTTTCTGTAATTTGTTTGGAGATATGAAATAAAATGCTTAAATTTGCGGCGTTGATTAATTAATAATTACAAAATACGAACTATATGATACTCTACCATGGTACAAATACAATAGTCGAACACCCCGAAGTCCGAATCTGCGGATATAACAAGGACTTCGGATTCGGCTTTTATTGCACTCAATTCGAGAGGCAGGCAAAACGATGGGCTCTTACAAAACGAGGAAAACACATCGTTTGCGTCTATGATTATACACCAAATCATAAACTAAAAGAGAAAATCTTTCCCCAAATGACAGACGAATGGCTTGACTTTGTCGCCGCTTGTCGTCATGGTGAATCTCACACATTTGACATTGTTGAAGGACCTATGGCTGACGATGAAGTGTGGGACTATGTTGAAGATTTTCTCTTTGGAAGAATATCACGTGAGGCTTTCTGGGCATTGGCCCGGTTCAAACGACCTACACATCAAATACTCTTTTGTACTGATCGCGCACTTGAAACTTTAAAATTCAAATCCCATTATCAATTATGAGCAACAAATATTTCCCTGACGAACAGATTAGTTTCAACGACTTGTATTTCGTATGCTATATGATAGAGCGTGTTGCACGCCGCTTACACCAGCGCAACCGTTATGTGGTAGAACAACTTGGGGATGATGGGCTATACCATCAACTATCGGTGGCACAGGCTAACCACTGCCTAAACCCTGAGCAGGTGGAGAGTGAATGGATTGAGGATTACAAGATGGAGGAAGGGGATTTTCACATTACAGATGTTGACCCGCAATTTACAGACAAAGTTCCTTCTTCAACTCAAATGGGTAAGGTCTATGCAAGACTCATTGAATCTGTTAACCATCCCGATGACCTGTTGGCAACTATAAAAATGGTATATAATTCACAAATATGTGAAGTTATTGACAATTACAACTCCAGCGCATACTTTGAACCAAGTTACGTGCAGACGCGCGCGCTGATTAATAATGGTTTTTGAAAATGAAAAAACACTTGCTTTCTGCCTTTATGGCATTTATCTGCTGCGGTGCGTGGGGACAGGAGACCACGGATGCCGTAGCACTGTGCGAAAACGTGAGACACGGACAGCTCGACAACGGACTGACTTACTATCTGCTGCGCAACGAAAAGCCCAAGAACAGGGCGGAGTTCCATATCGTACAGAAAGTGGGTTCAATACTCGAGGAAGACGACCAGCGCGGACTCGCCCACTTCCTCGAACACATGGCTTTCAACGGCACCAAGAACTTCCCCGGCAAGTCGCTCATCAGCTATCTCGAACATAACGGCATGAAGTTCGGCGACAACATCAATGCCTATACATCAATCGACGAAACCATATACAGCATCACCGACGTACCCTCACGCCCGGCACTGCTCGACTCATGCCTGCTCATACTGCACGACTGGTCGGGATTCATCACCCTCGACGCCAATGAGATAGACGCCGAGCGAAAGGTAATCCACGAGGAATGGCGCGCCAAGCGCAACGCACTGAGCCGCATGACCGAGACCCTGCTGCCCCAGCTCTTCCCCGGCGGCAACAAGTATGCCGGGCGACTGCCCATAGGACTGATGGAGGTGGTGGACAACTTCCCACACAAGACCCTCCGCAATTACTATGACAAATGGTATCGCCCTGACCTTCAGGGGATAATCGTGGTGGGCGACATCGACGTTGACCGTATGGAGCAAACCATACGCACCATGTGGGGCGACATCCCAAGCAAGAAGAATCCCGCAGAGCGCACATACCAGCAAGTGCCCGCCTCGAACGACACCATCGTGGCTATTGCCCATGACAGTGAGGCACGCACCAACACCATAAAGATAATGTACAAGCGCGATGACTACGACAACGCCCGACGCTCCGACCGCTCCACCATGTACCGCGAATACGTGACGATGATGGTGGCATCGCTCCTCGACGACAGGATAAAGGAGTCACCCGCAGCCACCAACGGCTCGCTCACATCTCCGCAAGCTACCGACGGCTATTATTCCATATCCTCCACCAAGCGTGCCTTCACACTCTCGGCGCAGTTTAATGCCGGCGAATGGCGACAGGCTATTCAAGCCCTTGTGGGAGAATTAAAGCGTGCTGTTGTGTATGGTTTTGACAGTGAGGAGATTAAGAGGATGGTGGCGGCAATGGACAAGTCCGCCGTACAGACACTGAAGACCAAGGACGAGACATCCAACAGTCACTGGAGCCGTCAGCTGCAACGGCATTTTCTCAACAACACTCCCGCGCCGTGCATTGAGGAGGAGTGCAACCTCTACCGCTCGTTCAACAGACGCATCACTCCTGCCGAGGCTGACAACATACTCAAATGGCTCGTCAACACCAACGACATCGCCATATCCCTGCAAGGCGAGGAACGTCAGGACAATCCCTGGCCTACAGCGGAAGATGTGAAGGCAGAACTGCGCAAGGCATGGGCTGCCGATGTGGAAAGGCTACAACCAAAGGAGGCTGTGCAGCCATTGATGTCATTTACTCCTGAAAAGGGCAGTATCGTAAGTACTACTTTAAATAACAAGTACGGCACCAAGGAACTCCTTCTCTCCAACGGAGCAAAGGTAATCCTGAAGCATACCGGCAACAAGACCAACAACGTAGTTTTCAAGGCTTTCAGTCAGGGAGGCAACTCGCTCTACCCCGAAGCCGACCACTACAACTACTCGTATATAAACAGTGTGATACCACTCGGTGGACTCGGCAACCTGTCCAACCAACAGCTCGCCAAGACCCTCGAAGGACGCACCGTGAACTATCGCGCAGCGGTGAACATGACCAACGAGACGATTGACGCAAGCTGCGCCACTGGCGACGAGAAGACACTTATGCAGTGCGTATATCTGAGGATGACCACCGCCCGCGCCGACTCTGCACAGTATGAGCAATGGGCAAAACGCCAACGCCAGCAGATTGCCATGCGCAGCCAAGTGCCGCAGGCTGCCTTCGGCGACTCACTCTCGCGCATGATGTACGACTATAACATACGCGTGGCACCGCAGCGTCCTGAGAATATCGACAAGATTGACTACGACCATCTGCGCCAGATATTCCTCGAACGTTTCGCCAATGCAGCCGACTTCACCTTCGTCATCGTAGGCAACTACAACGAGGATTCCATTGAAAATCTCATCGAGACATATATAGCATCACTGCCCTCCACCAATGATAAGAATGAGAAATACCGCGACGTGACGCCTCGCCCGAAGAAAGGCAACAAGCAGATGCGCATGGAGGTGAAGATGCAGACTCCCAAGACCTCCGTGGTATATCAGTCGCTCGCCACATGCCCATGGTCGCCCGTCAACCATGTTGCAGCCACCACCCTCCAGCAGATTCTCGAGATGCTCTACACCGACGAGATACGCGAGAAGGACGGCGGCTCCTACGGCATAGGCGTGCAGCTAATGCTGACGCGCTATCCCAAAAACCGGCTCCAGCTCTCTGTTAATCTCGACACCAACAAGGAGCAAGCGGAATCAGCCGCCGCCAAGATACGCCAATGTATCGACCGCATCGCCCAGGAAGGTCCCGACCCCATGATGATGCAGAAGTCATTGGAATATCAGCAGAAGACACTCTCCAACTACATCGGCACCAACGATTATTGGATGCAAGCCATCATGCAGAACATCCAATACAACACCGACGATGCCCTCGACCCCACCGCCGCCATCAAGCGACTCAAGCCCGCCGACATCCGCAAACTCGCCCGCCTGTTGAGCAAGAGCGACAACACCACGCTTGCCATTCTCGACGGGGTGAAGTTGTAACTATACGGTTGGATTCTGGCGCCGAAGCCCTGAAGGGGCGGCATAGATTAGCATAGGGTGTAAACCCTATGTATGATATATGTTTCTCCCCCTCCCTCCCGCCGTCGGCGGGAGGGAGGGGGAGAGGGGGGAGACGGTCTAAATGATAGGGCTCACGCCCTATCCTATGTTATGCCGCCCTTTCAGGGCTATAAGAGCATTCAAACCACGAGACCATTTCAGGGATATAAGAGCATTCAAACCACGAGACCATTTCAGGGATATAAGAGCATTCAAACCA
>JBJEAV010000435.1:0-1004 GCA_051869395.1 Prevotella sp. | reverse complement strand
CGAGACCATTTCAGGGATAGAAATAAAGGGTAAATTAACGCAGATACCTGCGATGGGCATCGCAGATACCTGCGTTGGCTATTGCAGATACCTGCGTTGGGCATCGCAGGTATCTGCGTTTGGGTCATCGGGTCATAAGCCCGATGACCTTGCTTTTTCCCTCTGCCCTTACTACATATACGCCGGGAGCAAGTTCCGCCTCGCATGTGCCAAGGAATGAAGTGGCACGATGGCGGAGGATTCCGTCGGTGGTGTAGAAGAGGACATCGTCATCTGTAGAGAGACCTGAGACTGTGACGTGATTGCCACGTATGGATATTGTCCATCCCGCTCCCTCGTCATCATGTCCTCCTATATCAGGACGCATACCGCCAATGGTCACGGAGAATCGACCGGTGGTAAGCACCGGGGATTGTACAGCTGAAAGCCCTAAAGATGCGGATGCCTCTGGGAGCGTGGGCGTCTCGCCCGCGGCCTGTGCGCAGCCCATTAGGAGCGTGGGCGACTCACCCACGTCCTGAGTGCAGCCCACTGAGGAGCCCGCGGTAATCTCTGTAGTATAATCCTCTTCCATGAGATTCGTTACTATTCCCGTTTGATAGTCCTTAAGCCATACTGCGGTGGGTGCGGGTGAGTCACCCGCACTCCTATCGAGCGAGAATGTGTAGCGACCTGTCGTGCCTACCCTCGTTGCCACGGAAATCTCCGTCTCCACAGGAGCAGCTCCTGCCAACGACAACATCTCGCCACCTGCTCCGCATACGGCTATGTCAGGGATAGAGGGATTCATCGACATAAACTTCGCTCCGTCGCGATTGATGGTATATACCAAGGAGGTGTTTTCGTCGGAGGAGGTATATATGGGCTGTAGGCATACTGCGCCAGCCGCGGGCTCTTCTGTGGGCTGCGCATTGGCTGTGGGCGAGTCGCCCACGCTCCTAATGGGCTGCGCACAGGCCGCGGGCGAGACGCCCACGCTCCCAGAGGCATCCGCATTGGCAGGG
>JBJEAV010000434.1:0-6743 GCA_051869395.1 Prevotella sp. | reverse complement strand
ACAAATACAATTAATTTAAAAAACAAGAAATGGCAAAAGTAGTAACATTAGGAGAAATAATGCTCCGTCTGTCTTCTCCAGGACAGAAAAGATTTGTGCAGAGTGAGTACTTCGACGTCGTCTATGGCGGTGGCGAGGCAAATGTGGCAGTTAGCTGTGCCAACTATGGTCACGAGGCTTACTTCGTGTCAAAGTTGCCCAAGCATGAGATTGGCCAGTGTGCCGTCAATGCGCTGCGCAAGTTTGGGGTTCACACTGACTATATCGCCCGCGGTGGCAATCGTGTAGGTATTTATTATCTCGAGACCGGTGCCTCGATGCGTCCTTCAAAGGTTATCTACGACCGTGCAGGCAGTTCTATCGCCGAGGCTGACGCTTCTGACTTCGACTTCGACGCTATCATGGAGGGAGCCGACTGGTTCCACTGGAGCGGTATCACCCCTGCCATCAGCGACAAGGCAGCCGAACTGACCCGCTTGGCATGTGAGGCTGCAAAGCGTCACGGTGTGACTGTATCTGTTGACCTCAACTTCCGCAAGAAGCTGTGGACATCCGAGAAGGCACAGAGCATCATGAAGCCTCTGATGAAGTATGTTGACGTGTGCATCGGCAACGAGGAGGACGCACAGCTCTGCCTCGGATTCAAGCCAGAGGCTGACGTTGAGGGCGGCAAGACCGACGCCGAGGGATACTATGGCATCTTCCAGGGCATGATGAAGGAGTTCGGGTTCAAGTATGTTGTTTCCACACTGCGTGAGTCTCTCTCTGCCACCCACAACGGATGGAAGGCTCTTATCTACAACGGACAGGAGTTCTATCAGAGCAAGCACTATGACATCATGCCTATCATCGACCGCGTAGGTGGTGGCGACTCTTTCTCAGGTGGTCTTATCCATGGTCTGCTCACTTATCCCGACAACCAGGGCGCAGCCCTCGAGTTCGCTGTTGCAGCATCAGCATTGAAGCACACCATCCCCGGTGACTTCAACATGGTAAGCAAGGAAGAGGTAGAGGCTCTCGCCGGTGGCGACGCTTCAGGACGAGTACAGAGGTAGGTCCTACGGAAATTAAAGAATTAAAAAATTAAAAGATTAAAGAATTAAAGAATTTAAAGATTAAAGTTCTTAATGGCAAGATTTGATAAGGTGGCTGTCCTTGCAAAGATGGGAGCAACGGGAATGGTTCCCGTGTTCTACCACAAGGACGCCGAGATAGCAAAGAAAGTGGTGAAGGCCTGCTACGATGGTGGTGTGCGTGCCTTCGAGTTTACCAATCGTGGCGATTTCGCACATGAGGTGTTTGCCGAGGTTGTGAAGTTCGCAGCCAAGGAGTGCCCAGAGATGGCTATGGGTGTGGGTTCTGTTGTTGACCCCGCCACTGCTGCCCTCTACATCCAGTTGGGCGCATGCTTCGTGGTTGGTCCCCTGTTCAACCCCGAGGTGTCCAAGATTTGCAATCGCCGTCTCGTTCCCTACACTCCCGGATGCGGCAGCGTGTCTGAGGTGGGAGCAGCCCAGGAGACTGGTTGCGACCTGTGCAAGATATTCCCCGGCGACGTGCTCGGCACAAAGCTCGTCAAGGGACTTATGGCTCCAATGCCATGGTCGAAGCTGATGGTCACTGGCGGTGTGTCTCCCGACGAGGAGAACCTCACCTCTTGGATCAAGGCTGGCGTATATTGCGTTGGTATGGGTTCTAAACTATTCCCGAAGGATGTTATTGCAGCCGAGAACTGGCAGGCAATCTCTGACAAATGTGCCGAGGCACTTGGATATATTGCCAAGGCCCGCTCATAAATATATGTTTTTTCATGGTTCCATAGGGCTGGTTGTCCTATGGAGCCTTTTTGTTTTTTCAGCTTGTACGCAGAGGGACAGGGGCAAGGCGGACAGGTTGAACGATATGGCATACGTCTCTCATTACTCGAATCTTGATTCCACGCTTCATTATGCCGACAGTGTGCTGAAGCTCGACATCGACGATGCCCGCCGTGCCGAGGCTCTCAACAACATTGCCTTCGTGGATATCATGCGCATGGATTATGAACGTGCCGACTCAATCCTCAACACCATATCATCGCTGACCGACAACCAGGTGGAACTTCTTGTTGCCGACATACAGCAGATGCGACTCTGCCAGCGAATGTCGCGCAACCGTGAGTTCTACGACTATCGCGAGCGTGCCCAACAGCGCATCAACCGCATACGTGAGGAGGAAAACCAACTCGACTCACGACTCCAACGACGTATGGTGTATGCTGAATCAGAGTTTGCCATCGTCAGCTCCACCTATTATTATTATGTAGGACTGATGCCATTGTCAGCATCCGCGCTCAATGCCATCAATCCACAAGGGGAGGTTAGGCGCGACACTGCCCAATACCTATATTATTTATATAATGTGGGAGCGGGAGGCATACTCAACACTGGCTCCACCCAAGTGGTGCAGCAGCAGGAGATTGAGAAGCTCATTGAATGTTATATGGTTTCGAGAAAGAATGGATATAAATATTTGGCTGCCAACTCACTGCAGTCAATTGCCGAACATCTTCTCGACCCTGCCGACCGCACGCGCATATTGGAAGACAATCCCGGACTGAGACTGATAGAGGAAAGCTACAACCTGCCGGATTCACTCATCCCGGGTTATATGACTGAGAAGGCACTGACGTATTTCGTGGAGTATGGCGACGTCTATCAGATAGCGGGAGGTTACCGCTCGCTTGCCTCATGCTTCACCCGTACGGGTGATTTCGAGACTGCCATATATTATCTCAACATGGCTCTCAAGGACAAGAAAATCAACCAGGCCCCCGACCTCGTAGCCAGTATCCGCGAACAGATGAGCGTGGCATATTCGGCAGTGAACGACAAGCAGGCGAGCGACTACAACCGCAACATGTATCTCGACCTTCAGGAAAACACCCGTCAGGACAGGTATTACGAGTCGCGGGCGGCACAGCTTGAGGCAACCTCCTCGCAGCTCAACCTCATGATTATGGTGGTTATCGGTGCCATCATATTACTCGTGTTCCTGCTATGGTTGTTCAACCACCTGTCGCGTCGTGAGCGCAGTGAGGACGAACTCGACTCACTGCTCCAGCCCTTGCGCCAGTGGCAAAAGGAGCAACAGCGCGCGAGCCAGCTCACAGAGGAACGTATCGAGGAAATCAATGAGGAAAGGCAGATGTGCGAGATGCGCACTTCCGACTATGCCCGTCAGAACCTTGAGAACCGTGCCAAGATGTCGCTCATCAACAGTGTCACTCCTTTCATCGACCGTATCATCAACGAGGTGCGTATGCTGATGTCGCGTCCCGACGAGTCGCCCGAACTGCGACAGGAGAGATACGACTATATCCTTCAGCTCACCGACAAGATTAACGAATACAACGCCCTGCTCACCGAATGGATTCAGATGCGCAAGGGCAAGCTCAGCCTGCATATCGAGAGTTTCCCCGTTGCCGATGTCTTTGACATAGTGCGCAAGGGAAAAACATCATTTAATATAAAAGGTGTGACATTGGATGTGGCAGAAAGCACCGCCGTGGTGAAAGCCGACCGGGCGCTGACGCTCTTCATGATAAACACCCTCGCCGACAATGCGCGCAAGTTCACCCCCGCCAACGGCAAGGTGTCAATATATGCCGAGGAACATGAGAATTACGTAGAAATCAGTGTGAAAGACACAGGAGAAGGTATGACAAAGGAGGTATTGGATAATGTTATAAATTCCTCATCCCTAATTCCTAATTCCCAAAAGGGTTTCGGTTTCGGACTCCTCAACTGCCGTGGCATCATAGAGAAATACAAGAAGATGAGCCAACGTTTCGCCGTATGCCTACTTTCAGCAGAGAGCGAGAAGGGTAGGGGAAGCCGGTTCTATTTCCGTCTTCCCAAGGGAGCTGCGCGACTTGTCCTCGCGCTCTTCACGTTTGCCTTGTCATTCCTCTCACCTGAAGATACTTTGGCGATAGATGCTTTCAACAGGGCAGCCGTGCCTACAGATCTTGCCGAAAGTACCGCACTACAGAAGGCGGCTGCCTTTGCCGACAGTGCATACTATTCCAATATCGAAGGTACGTATGAGCGTACCCTGTTCTTCGCCGACTCATGCCGCATCTATCTCAACGAACATTACGTCACGGTATGCCCCGGAGGCAAGTATCTGCTGATGCGACAGGGAAACAGTGACTTGCTGTTGCCCGAACTGAAATGGCTTCAGGACAATGTGCCCACCTATTATGACATTATCCTCGACATGCGCAACGAGAGTGCCGTGGCTTGTCTCGCCCTGCACCGATGGAAGGAATACGGATATAACAACGAGGTTTATACCCGACTGTTCAAGGAACTGTCAGCCGACACCTCGCTGCCCGCATACTGCAAGATGATGCGCAAGCAGCAGACTGACAAGAACATTGCCATGGTGATACTCATCATTGTATTCCTCATGATTCTGCCCGCATACTATCTGCTTTATTACCGCCATCGCCTCTACTACCGTTTCTGCGTGGAGAAGGTGAAGGACATAAATGCCATACTTGCCGCCGACACTCCATCCGAGGAGAAACTCGATGCCATCAGCCGTATCACCGATGTGGCGGAATATCCCGAACGCCTCATTGCCATAGTGGATGAGATACGTAAGGCTCTCGCCGACGACATATCTCTCAGACAACGTCAGAATACCGACGTGGAGACTGCCACCGACGAACTGCATAGGGCGGAATATGAGTGTAACCAACAGTATATCAGCAACTCCATTATAGATAATTGTCTATCTACACTAAAGCATGAGACAATGTATTATCCAAGCAGGATAAGGCAGTTGGTAAGCTCCACAGAGGAACTCGACCAGATACGCGACCTCGTGGCATACTATCGTGACATCTACTCGATATTGAGCCAACAGGCAATGCGCCAGTTCGACCGTCTGCACATATCGCTCTCGGTAGCCAGTCTCGACCGTTGGTTCCCGGCCGATGAAAGTCTTCCGCGTGTGATAGTGAATGTCCAACTGCTCGACATGCTGTTCGACCTCTTGCGCAAGCAGAACGGAGGCGACAAGCCCGCACTCGCGGGATTCACCTCCGACCGTGAATACGTAACGCTCTCGCTCAGCGTTCCACGTCTTATATATGCAACATCTGATGAAGGCGACATCTTCGCCCCGTCTGTGGCAGCCAACATCCCATTCCTGCTGATGCGCCAGGTGGTGCGCGACATCTCCGAAACCACCAACCGGCGCGGATGCGGAATATGGATGAACGGTGAGGACGTGACGATAAGGCTCCCGATAGAATATAAATCTCTTACAATATAGTATAAATATGAATAATTTCAAGGTAATAATAGTAGAGGATGTGCTACTCGAACTAAAAGGCACTGAAGGTATCATACGCAACGACATTCCCGAAGCGGAAATCATAGGCACTGCAAATACAGAGGCGGAATACTGGCGACTCATACGCGACAATCAGCCCGACCTCGTGCTGCTCGACCTCGGTCTGGGCGGTTCCACTACCGTGGGCGTTGAGATATGCCGCCACACCAAGGAGTCTTATCCCGCGGTGAAGGTTCTCATCTTCACTGGTGAAATACTTAATGAGAAACTGTGGGTGGATGTGCTCGACGCCGGTGCCGACGGTATAATATTGAAGAGTGGCGAACTGCTCACCCGTGGCGACGTGCGCTCAGTGATGGAGGGCAAGACCATGGTGTTCAACGAGCCTATACTTCGCAAGATTGTCGATAGGTTCAAGCTGTCGGTAAACCGTGAGCTGACCAATCAGGAGGCCATTCTCGACTATGAGATTGACGAATATGACGAGCGGTTCCTGCGCCATCTTGCGCTTGGATATACCAAGGACCAGATTTCAAGTCTCAAGGCGATGCCCTTCGGAGTGAAGAGTCTGGAGAAGCGTCAGAACGAACTCGTGCAGAAGCTCTTCCCCGGTGGCAACGGACGCATGGGAGTCAATGCCACCCGTCTTGTGGTGAAGGCAATCGAGTTGGGCATCATCGATGTCGATAATCTCCATCCCGATGAAGAATAAGATATTGGCATACCTGTCGTTGTCGCTTCTCTTGGTTGAAGTGGTGATGGCAGTCGGATCGTGGATATTCGCCGCCCTCAATCCCGAGAGCGGCATCCACAGTATGCTCAGCAGCGAGGGAATACGTTGGGCGTTTGGCGGATTCATAATCCAGATGCAGTCGTCGGTGCTCGTGTGGCTTTTGCTTGCGGGTATGGCTTTGGGCGCATTGCAGGTCTCGCGTTTCTGCCGCGACCTTGGTTCATTGTGGAGTCGCCATAGAGGAGGGCTTCGCTATCGCCAGCGGGTAGCCTTGCGCTTCAGCATTGTCACTGTGCTCGTATATATAGCGGTAATCTCGATTTTCTCGTTTGTTCCCCATGCCATTCTCCTGAGTGTCACCGGCGAGCTGTTTCCCTCGGCTTTCAGTGAGGCGATTGTGCCGATATCCTGTTTCGGGGTTATCCTCCTGTCTGTGGAGTATGGCGTGATGTCGGGCACATTCCCCGATGTCCCCTCAGTCTTCGATGCCCTCGTGAGTGGCATACGCAACATCGCTCCCCTGCTCATTCTCTATCTCCTCGCCACCCACGTGTATTACGTGGTGAGATACATCTTTTGATGCCCGTTGGAGATATTTAAACTCTGTGTTTTTCAATTCACGAAACTCTTGGTTGCCCACTTCATCGACTTCCATCTGAAGATG
>JBJEAV010000433.1:0-6751 GCA_051869395.1 Prevotella sp. | reverse complement strand
CTTGGCGACAAGCAGCTCGACAACTTCAAGTACAACTCGCAGGGAGCCATGAGCCCCGACGGACGTTCGGCAACAACTGTCACCATTCCCTACGAGGACAACTGCACAGAGGGCATCACCACAAATATATGGAATGCCACCAACAGTCGCTATGACTTTGCCGTGAATGCCTACCGGCAGACTCAGAGCCATGCTGCAACGAGTGCCGCTGACGAGGACAAGTCGCCTTGCTTCTCGGATGCCAAGGCGGAGAAATACTACGAACAGCCCATCGACCTTGACAAGGTGAAACTCGACCGCAAGGCATGGCAAGAGAGACTCGACGCAGTGTCTGGCGTGTTCAAGACCGACCCAAGTCTGAGCAAGGGCAACGTCAGTCTCGATTATAACGTGACGCGTACCTACTTTGTCAATACTGAAGGTAGTGAGGTGGTGCAGAACCGCCGCACCATTCGTGTTATACTTACAGTGGAGTGTGTCACGCCCGATGGCATGGCGCTCCCGCTGATGGCAGACTTCTTTGCCTTCGACCCTGACTCGCTTCCATCTCAGCAAGCGATGATGGATGCTGCTGCCGACCTTGTGAAGAGAATTCAGGCTCTGAGGGCTGCTCCTGTGGCTAATCCATACACTGGTCCCGCCATTCTTTCCGGTCCTGCCAGTGGTGTGTTCTTCCACGAGATATTCGGTCACCGTCTTGAAGGCCATCGTCTGAAGAAGGGTGGAGAGACTTTCAAGAACATGGTGGGCAAGGATGTGCTGCCACAGAATTTTCAGGTTTATTGCGACCCGACGCTCTCGCAGTATGCTGGCACTGACTTAAACGGACACTACATCTATGACAGCGAGGGCGTGAAGTCGCGCAGGGTAGATAACGTGGTGAACGGTGTGTTGAGGAATTTCCTCATGAGCCGTGTGCCCCTCGACGGATTCCCCGAGAGCAACGGTCATGGACGTGCCTCAGGTGCCAACGACCCCGTAAGCCGCCAGTCAAACCTCATCATCGAGACCTCCAAGCCATATACTGAGGCACAGCTTCGCGAGATGCTCATTGCCGAGGTTAAGAAGCAAGGTAAGGACTACGGTTACTACTTCAAGACCGTGACAAGCGGTTTTACATTCACCGGTGAGGGTAATAGCATCAATTCATTTAATGTCACGCCAGTAGAGGTCTTTCGCGTGTTCCCCGACGGACGCCCCGACGAACTGGTGCGCGGCGTGGATATGATAGGCACTCCGCTGTCGATGTTCTCGCATATCGTGGCTGGAGGCAATGATGCCGCAGTCTTTACCGGCTCTTGTGGCGCAGAGTCAGGATGGGTGCCAGTTTCTACCGCCTCTCCATCACTCTTCGTAAGTCAGATAGAGACACAGCGCAGCCCGAAGGCGAATGCCATACCAAACATTTTGACTGCACCCTCTTTCGCGGAAAAAGCAGGATTGCAAGGAGATGACATGGTGTTTGCTGCCATGAAGGACGAACTGAAGCGCACTCACGAGGACTTGCGGGTGCAGGGTACTGAGGCACCGTTCTATGCCGCTTACTCAACAACCCATTACTCTTCATTTGACATCACCGGCGAACTGAGTGGCATCTCTTCTGAGAAGTATGTTCCTACCCAGACCAACCTTACAGGTCATCTCCTGCTCGGCAATTTCAAGCGCACAAGCGACTTCCCCGGACAGCCGCTCATAATGGGTGGCACGGCTGGAAATGACCTTGGCTATGCTTCGCTACGACGTGAGTTTTGGAACCTTAGCGACATGCTTTACAAAAACTCAGTGGCTATGATGTCGCAAAAGCAGGCCATGCTGAGCCAGTATCAGTTGCCCGCAGAACTTGAGCGTATTCCCGACCTACAGCGTTCGGCTCCATGCACATACATAGAGGAAAATGAAAACGACTATACTATTGACATGCCTCAGCTGAGGAATATCGCAAAGGAGCTGTCTGCCATATTCAAGGACTACAAGTACTTGCAGAACACGACGGTGAGATTAAAGGGTGCCAAGGCCGACACTTATCTTTCCACCACCGAGGATGTCAACATAAAACAGCCTCACAACTACGTGACGTTGACCGTAAAGGCTGACTTTGAGGATGACAACAACGTGAAAATGTCTGATGAGCTTCGTCTTTGCTTCGGGTCGCCTGCCGACATGCCTTCGCTCGATGAACTGAAGTCAAAGGTGCGCAAGTTTGCCGACGACTGTATGGAGACCCGCAATGCTCCAAAGATGGAAGACGACTACAAGGGACCGGTGCTTTATGGCGACGAGGCAGCCAAGCAGGTTTTCACCAGCAACTATCTCACCGCGGGACAGTTCTATGCCGTGCAGTCTATACAGGAAGACCCGAAGTCTCTCGGACAGAAAATCGGCAAGAGCATTATGGATGAACGCATTTCCATCCTCAACTACACCGACCGCAAGGAATACAATGGCGAGAAACTCGCGGGTTACTATGCCATGGATGCCGACGGTTTCAGGCCTGAGCCAGTAATGACTATCGTTGACAAGGGTGTCTTCAAGATGATGCTCAACAGGAAGACTCCCGCACAGTATGCCGAAAAGAGTACCGCGAGTGCGAGATTCGCCAACAATCCGGCGCAGTCGGTTCCTATGGTGGGTGTTGGCTCTCTCCATATCAAAGCCGATGGTGCCACAAAGGACGAGAACATGATGAAACTCCTGCTCAAGGCAGCCAAGAAGGCAAAGAAGGACTATGCCTACGTCATCACCACTCCCGAGAACTATCTCTCGCTGAGAGTGTATCAGGTGAATGTCAAGACGGGTGAGCGCAAGCTCGTAAAGACCAATGGCATCTCTCTCCCCACCAAGGGACAGATGAAGAAGTTCTTTGCAATATCAGACAAGGAGAACGTCAGCAACGACGTATCGGTATATAGCCATTCGATAATATATCCGAGTGCAGTGATTCTCGATGACATTGAGATTAACACTCCGACAATGAAGAGTCAGAAGCCATCGGCTTTGACCTATCCGCTTCTGCGTGAATAAAGTTTTTCTCTCTCTTGATACTATTACAAAAAGCCGCCGTCCTCGTGTGAACAAGGACGGCGGTGTTTATCTAAACAATTTTACTTTATCCACACCTTTCTCCAAGCCTCCAACTCGGGAGTCTTGCACGACTCGGGCAGGGGGAACGGACCGTCCTCCTTGGCGAGGATGTCCATGCCGGTGTAATAGTCAATCTGGTCCATTATGTCGTGGTCGGTCACAATGGCATGACCGTCAAGGCCATATACGAGGTCGCGGTCATCTATTGTGATGTATGAGGTAATCTCGGGGTGGCGGTCGAGATATTCCCTTATCTCTATCGCCCGCTCGTCAACACTGGTGGTGAACCATTTCTTGGGGTCCTTGAATGGGGGATATACCTTGTTGAAATCCTCTTGCATGTGTTTCTTCAACTTGCTGTATTCATTTCTATCCACCTCGGCGACTTTGCGTTTTTTCTCATAGTCAGGGTCGTCGTGGCTGACATTGTAGTAGTTGTCAATAAAATATGTGGAGTCGTAGTAATACTTGTCCAGCCCATACAGCGAGAGCAATGCCTTCATCATCTTCTCGCCCTTGTATCGCCAGTCGGTGGAGAGGATAATCCTTGCCCCCGAGTCCTTCAGCAGGTTGCGCAGCCACATGACTGCCTTCTGGTCCCAGTCATACAGCACTGCCGTGATGTCATATTCGCCGCAGCATTTCTGATACTGGTGCCAGTCGGCGTATTTGGCATGGGTGATGTTGAGTCTTTCGATGTCTTCCTCTATTTTCTTGAGGTGGTGAAAACGTCGTTGGTTGCCCCGAGGCTGAAGCACTCCGTCTATGTCCAAGAAAATTGCTTTCATAATTTCATTCGTGTTTTTTATCCATGTGTTAACAATACCTTCGATATTTCAGTTCTTTCGACTCGAATCCGTCGATAGTCCCTGTCTCCGACGAGAGGTTGGCGCCGATGGCGATAATTCCCCGATTACTTTCGGTGTATGGCTCGGCATATCCTTTTTCCTTAATCTCATTGAGTGCATCCTCGGCAGAGCCGTCGAGCCTCACTCCAAGGATATATACATAGTTTTCGCACTCCACCACATAGTCTATGCGCCTTTCGTCCTCCATTTTCTTCTCCACTTTCACATAACGTCCAATAAACTGCATCATAAGGAAGAAGGTATAGTGGAACACGCGTCCATGATTGGATGAGCTGAACAATTGCTGAATGTGTTGTGCAGCCGGAGTGAAGATTTTCTCCAGGATTTTTTCTATTTCACTCCAGCGGCCATCCTCCATTGACCATGCGATTTTCCCGATATTATAATCGGCATCAACACTGTGCATCTTGAAATGACGGCTTGCCAAAATCTCGCGGACCATGCCGCTCACTTCTTCATTAGGGAAGTCAAGTACATACAAGTCCAGTCGCCTGTCGTGCTCCTTCATCGTGAGATAACCGTTATGGTAGAGCGTGGGCAGTAGTTGGTATGCCTCAGACACGCTATGGGTGAAAGAATCCTGGTGATATTCTTCCCCCGCGATGTCATAGAGGTTGGCATCGTATTTTTCAAGCAGGCTGACGATGTGCGACGGACAGCCAAGGGCAAACCAATAAGGCTCGTATTCCATCTTCTTGAGAACGTTGAGAAGGCTGTAAGGATTGAATGTCTCAACCATATTATGGCTGAAACGATAACCTCCGCACCATTTCCTGAGTTTATCCACAGTTACGTCAAATTCCTCCTCATGCCAAGGTCTCTTACTCAGATTTTCGACTGATTCCCTGAATGTAGTTAGAAGTTCATCATTGGTTATGCCGCAGACAGTGTCGCACTTGTAGTACGTGCTGATGTCCGACACTTTGTCGTAAACCTCTAATCCCGATGGCTTCATTACTCCTGCGAGGAACACGAAATGCAGGTGCTCGTCGGCATATTCAAACACGCCATACAGAGCATTCAATGTGCGGCGTGTGTTCTCCGACAATCCGGAATCGAGAAACGGCTTTTCATATCCATCAACAAGCACCACGGCACGCCGTCCCGACCTCTTGTGAGCCTCTTGCAGAATGTGTGCAAACCTAAGGCATAAATTATCAGTAGAAGTGCTTTTGCCATACACAGCCTCCCATTTCTCCACATATCCTGCAATCACGTTTTCCAGTGCCTCTCCGGTGTCGAAGTCATGGTCGTTGAAATCAATGTGGAACACAGGATATTCAATCCATTCCTTTTCGAGATTCTCTATGGCGAGTCCCTTGAAAAGTTCCTTTCTTCCAAGGAAATAATTCTCAAATGTGGATATAAGCAGGCTCTTTCCGAATCCCTTCGGGCGACACAGAAGGTAATACTTGCCTGTGGTGGCAAGCTCGTAAACCATTGCCGTCTTGTCGGCATAAACATATCCGCCCTGGATAATCTGCTCAAAATTATGCAATTCTAATGGGTACTTCATACGCTATTTATTTTCTAATGTCGGTGCAAAGTTAGTGAAAATCCGATATATGTGCAACTCTAATCAGTTAAAAAGTCGCAAATCTGAGAAAAAGGGCGAATAAAGTTTGGATGTTAGGCAAAAGAATTGTATCTTTGCACACAGTTGCAGGCTTATCTCTCCTGTTACAGTCTAAAGATTATGGGCACATATATAAATAAAGGTAATAGTGAGTTTCGTGATATCGTGAACAGTGAATATGTTGACAAGACTTCACTGATTCCATTAATCAATGCCACGCTCAACACCGAGCGCCGTTATAGCTGCGTTACCCGCAGCCGCCGCTTCGGCAAGTCGATGGCGGCAAAGATGCTGTGCGCCTACTACGACAAGTCGTGCGATTCACGCGAGCTATTCCGTGGATTGGAAGCGGAAAAAGACAAGTCGTTCGAGGCGTATTTAAACAAGTATAGCGTGCTCTATCTTGACGTGACATCGTTCACCGCGCGTCCTGAGCTGCGTGTGAATATCGTGCGTAACATTCAGGACAGAATTATTACTGAGTTAAAGAATGTCTTTCCTGATGTGAAGTATGGGGATGACTTTGATCTTATGGAAACACTTTCTGCTATCCATACCGCCACGGGCGAAAAATTCTTCTTCATAATCGACGAATGGGATGCCATCTGTCGTGAGTTTCCCGGACGGCAGAAGATGAAAGGAGATCCCGAGACAGTTACTCCGACCATTTTGGACGAGTATGTGATGTTGCTTCGCCGTTTGTTCAAGACACAGGATTCTGACAAGGTCTTCGCGGGAGCGTACCTCACTGGCATACTGCCCATTAAAAGATACAACACCGAGTCGGCATTGAACAACTTCCGCGAATATTCGATGATCCGTCCGGGCAAGATGTCAAGTGCCCTTGGTTTTACCAGTGATGAAGTTGAAGCACTATGCACGAGATACGGAATGGACATGACGGAGATGAAGCGCTGGTATGATGGCTATCGCATAGGCAAGGCCTCTCACATGTTCAACCCATATTCCGTAATGAGGGCAATTGATGATGAGGAGTATTGCAGTTATTGGACAACAACTGGAGCCTACGACTCTGTCATCACATATATACAGATGAATTATGATGGACTGAAGGATGACATTATCCGCATGTTGGCGGGAGAGCACGTCGGTGTTGACACTACAGAGTTCCTTAATGACATGCACATCGTGAGAAGCAAGAACGATGTCCTCACTGTATTGATTCATCTCGGCTATTTGGCATACGACCATGATAACCAAGAGT
>JBJEAV010000432.1:0-6766 GCA_051869395.1 Prevotella sp. | reverse complement strand
TAAATTAACCCTGACGCATCTTGTACTTAGGGTTCTTCTTGTTGATAACGAACAGGCGTCCCTTGCGACGTACAATCTTGCAGTCAGGGGTACGCTTCTTCAATGATGCTCTTGTCTTCATATTACTATTCTATTGTTTTATTTGTATCTAAATACAATTCTTCCCTTTGTCAGGTCATAAGGACTCATCTCGACCTTCACCTTATCGCCGGGAAGTATCTTGATATAATGCATTCTCATCTTACCCGATATGTGGGCGATAATCTGCACTCCATTCTCCAGTTCTACCCGGAACATTGCATTCGAGAGCGACTCAACGATTGTTCCGTCTTGCTCAATAGCGGATTGTTTTGCCATACTTTAAATATTTCCTTCTAAACTTTCAATTTCTTCAAACGATGATAAAATATCTGCCTTGCCTTTTCTAATGGCAATAGTGTGTTCGAAATGTGCTGCAGGCTTGCCGTCAAGTGTCCTGATTGACCAACGGTCAGGCATCAGGCCTATCTTTCTGTCACCCATCGTTATCATGGGTTCAATCGCTATACACATACCTGCCTTTAGCATCTTTCCGTTTCCACGCTTACCGTAATTGGGTATATTAGGCTCCTCGTGCATCTTGCGTCCAATTCCATGACCGGTCAGTTCCCTGACTATTCCATATCCTTGTGCTTCACAATGTGTCTGCACTGCATAACCAATATCTCCAATATGATTACCGGCAACTGCCGCCTCTATACCTTTGTAAAGAGACTCCTTGGTGGTTCTGAGTAAGTTTCTTACCTCGTCACTCACTTCCCCTACGGAAAACGTATAACAGGAATCGCCGTTGTAACCATTGAGAAGCGTTCCGCAATCTATCGAGATGATGTCGCCATCCTTTAAGACTGTAGCGCTGTTCGGAACACCATGTACCACTATCTCATTGACAGAAGTACAGATGCTTGCGGGAAACGGCCCTCCGTATGGATTGGGGAAACCCTTGAAAGTAGGTACGGCTCCATTATCTCTAATGAACTCGTCAGCCAACTTGTCCAACTGGAGGGTCGTTACACCTGGTTTGATATTTCTTGCCAACATCGCGAGGGTTCTTCCTACAAGTAGGTTAGCCTCACGCATCAGCACAATTTCATCTTCAGTCTTCAGAAATATACTCATTCTTCTCAGAATGTTAATATGCCGCTACACCTCCGCGACCATGAATGCGGCCTGAATTGAGCAGACCCTCATAGTGACGCATCATAAGATGACTCTCAATCTGCTGAAGTGTGTCAAGCACTACACCGATAAGAATCAGAAGTGATGTTCCTCCAAAGAACTGTGAAAAAGCATCCTGTACATTGAGTGTTCCAGCCAAGGCGGGCATTATCGCAATGAAAGCGATAAAGAGTGAACCAGGAAGAGTAATGCGGGACATGACCGTGTCGATGTACTCTGCGGTATCCTTACCAGGCTTTACTCCAGGAATGAAACCATTGTTACGCTTCATATCCTCTGCCATCTGGGTTGGATTCAATGTAATTGCAGTATAGAAATATGTGAATGCAATAATCAGGGCTGCAAACACAATATTGTAGAGGAAACTACGGTGATCCATCAGTGAATGTAATACCCAACTTGAATTCTCAGGATTAGAGTACTGAACGATTGTCAATGGGATGAACATCAATGCCTGGGCAAAGATGATTGGCATCACATTAGCTGCGAACAGCTTGAGAGGGATATACTGACGGGCACCACCATACTGCTTGTTGCCTACTAAACGCTTAGCATACTGTACAGGCACCTTGCGGACTCCCTGTACCAAAACAATAGATGCGCAAACAACTGCATAGAGAATGATAATCTCAACGAGGAACATCACAAGACCACCACCAGTGATAGCGGTAAACCTTGAACCTACCTCCTGGATGAATGCCTGGGGCAGGCGGGCGATGATACCAAGCATAATGATAAGAGAGATACCATTACCTATACCCTTATCTGTAATGCGCTCACCCAACCAAAGGATGAACATACTTCCAGCTGCAAGGATGATAGTAGCGGGAACGAGGAAGACAGACCATGAGATACCGGTGGCAAGAGCACCTGCTGCCTGCATCTTGAGGTTGAGCAGGTAACTCGGGGCCTGGAACAGCAGGATTGCCACTGTCAGCCACCGAGTGTACATGCTTATCTTTTTACGTCCGCTTTCGCCCTCACGCTGCATCTTCTGGAAATAAGGTACAGCTACAGCGAGAAGCTGCATAACGATAGAAGCCGAGATGTAAGGCATAATTCCCAACGCAAAGATTGAGGCATTGGAAAATGCACCACCAGAGAACATGTCGAGCAACGACATAAGACCTCCCTGAGTCTGCGACTGCAGTTTGTCCAACATGGCCGGATTGATGCCAGGAAGCACCACAAACGAACCGAAACGGTAAATTGCTGCGAAAAGAAGGGTAATCAGGATGCGTGTGCGCAAGTCCTCTACCTTCCAGATGTTCTTTAGTGTCTCTATAAACTTCTTCATTATTCTTTAGATTATTGTTGCGTTACCACCTACTGCTTTAATTGCTTCCTCAGCACTCTTTGAGAATGCATTGGCTTCAACGTCAACCTTAGCCTTGAGCTCACCGTTGCCAAGAACCTTTACAAGCTCCTTGCCATTGGTAAGACCTGCTGCCACCAATTCTGCTATACCAATCTTGGCGAGGTTCTTCTCCTCGGCGAGCTTCTGGATAGTAGAGAGGTTAACTGCGAAATATTCCTTGTGGTTGATATTCTTGAAACCAGACTTCGGAACACGGCGCTGGAGAGGCATCTGACCACCTTCGAAACCAATCTTTCTCTTATAGCCAGACCTTGCCTTGGCACCCTTGTGACCACGGGTAGAAGTACCGCCGAGACCCGAACCGGGACCACGACCTATTCTGCGCTCTGAGTGGGTAGAACCAGCGGCTGGCTTTAATGTATGAAGTTTCATAATCGAATCTGTTTTTATAAGTTCTAAAAATTAGTCAATAACGGTCACTAAGTGGTGAACCTTGCGAATCATACCGCGGATAACGGGATTATCTTCCTTCTCAACGACCTGGGAAATCTTGTGAAGGCCAAGAGCCTGAAGAGTTCTCTTCTGGTCGGCAGGAGCACCAATCTTACTTTTAATCTGCTTGATCTTAATTGTTGCCATAGTCTTATCTCCTTATCCTCTAAACACTTTGTCCATACTTACACCGCGTGTACCGGCAATTGTATATGCATCACGAAGTTCGCTCAGTGCCACGATTGTAGCCTTAACGAGGTTGTGGGGGTTAGAAGAACCCTTTGACTTAGAAAGGATGTCCTTAACACCAACGCTCTCAAGTACGGCACGCATAGCACCACCGGCAACAAGTCCGGTACCGGCGGCAGCCGGCTTGAGGAACACCTGGGCACCACCGAAATGTGCCTCCACCTCGTGAGGAATAGTACCCTTGAGTACAGGAACCTTAACAAGATTCTTCTTGGCAGCTTCAACGCCCTTGGCGATAGCTGCTGTAACTTCACCAGCCTTGCCGAGACCCCAGCCAATGATACCGTTGCCGTCACCGACAACAACAATGGCTGCGAATGTAAAGGTGCGACCTCCCTTTGTTACCTTTGTAACACGGTTAATAGCAACCAATCTGTCTTTCAACTCAACGTCACTGTTTATTCTAACTTTGTTCATTGCCATAATCGATTAAAAATTAAGTCCACCTTTACGAGCTGCATCAGCCAGAGACTTAACGCGGCCATGATAGAGATAACCGTTACGGTCAAACACTACAGAAGTCACGCCAGCTTCAAGAGCCTTCTTTGCAACGAGTTCACCGACCTTCTCAGCCTGCTGAATCTTAGGCATAGCCTCCAGACCCAGTGAAGAGGCAGAAGCCAAAGTCTTGCCCTCAAGGTCATTTATTACCTGAGCGTAAATCTGCTTGTTGCTGCGGAAGACGCTCATACGTGGACGCTCGGCTGTGCCGAAAACGTTCTTGCGAATTCTATATTTGATTTTAATTCGTCTTTCTACTTTCTTTGTTGTCATAATCTTAAAGTTTTAAAATTACTTGGCTGAAGCTGACTTACCAGACTTTCTGCGAATAACTTCGCCCTTGAACAAGATACCCTTACCCTTATAAGGCTCTGGCTTACGGAAAGAACGAATCTTGGCACAAATGAGTCCGAGCAACGCCTTGTCACAGGTCTCAAGAGTGATAATAGGATTCTGGTTACGTTCTGACTTAGTCTCTACCTTCACTTCCTTAGGAAGCTGAATGAAGATCGGGTGTGTATAACCAAGAGTAAACTCAATCAGGTTGCCCTGGTTAGATACACGATAACCGACACCAACAAGCTCGAGCACCTTCTTGTATCCCTCGCTCACACCAACAACCATATTGTTAACCAGTGAACGATAAAGACCATGGAATGCCTGCTTCTGCTTGATGTTTACAGGACTGTTCTCGTCAATCTCAAACGTAATGTGTCCATCAGCTATCTTGACGATGATTGAAGAATCTACCTTCTGAGAGAGTTCTCCCTTAGGACCTTTGACGGTAACTACTCCGTCAGCACCCTGAGCAACTGTTACTCCAGCGGGGATTACGATTGGCAATTTACCTATTCTTGACATATTCAATCCTCCCAAAATTAATAAACGTAGCAAAGAACCTCACCACCGATCTTCAGTGCGGATGCTTCCTTGTCTGTCATTACACCTTTGGATGTAGATAAGATTGCAATACCTAATCCGTTAATAACTCTCGGCATGTCCTTATAACCAGTGTACTTACGGAGACCTGGTGTGGACACTCTCTTAAGGCACTTGATGGCATTCTCCTTAGTGGAAGGATTCCACTTCAAAGCCACCTTGATAGTTCCCTGAGGACCATCCTCGATAAACTTGTAGTTGAGGATGTATCCCTTCTCGAAGAGGATCTTTGTGATTTCCTTCTTCAAGTTTGAAGCTGGTACTTCAACAACACGGTGATGAGCCATGATTGCGTTTCTCAACCTCGTCAGATAATCTGCTATTGGATCTGTCATAAAAATAATTGTTTAATTAATCGGGCCGACCCCGACAATATTAAAAAATAAAAATATCTTCTCTCTGGAGATTACCAGCTGGCCTTCTTTACTCCGGGAATCAGACCGTTTGATGCCATCTCACGGAACTGGATTCTGGAAAGACCGAACTGACGCATGTATCCTCTTGGACGACCCGTAATCTTGCAACGGTTGTGCAGACGGATGGGATTTGCGTTCTTGGGGATGCTCTGCAACTTGCGAGCTGCCTCGTAAGCTTCTGCAGGATCCTCTGCTGTAGCGATAATCCTCTTCAAAGCAGCACGCTTCTCAGCATAACGGGCTACAAGCTTGGCGCGCTTAACCTCGCGGGCCTTCATTGATTCCTTTGCCATATCTATTAATCGTTTTTAGCGTTCTTAAACGGCAGACCGAAAGCCTTCAGAAGTGCATAACCCTCCTCATCTGTCTTGGCAGTTGTAACGAAGGTAATGTTCATTCCCTGGATGCGGTCCACTGAATCGATGTTGATTTCGGGGAAGATGATCTGCTCCTGAACACCCAGGGTGTAGTTGCCACGACCATCAAACTTGCTCTCAATACCCTTGAAGTCACGGATACGGGGAAGTGCAATTCGAACGAGCTTCTCAAGGAACTCGTACATACGCTCACGGCGGAGAGTTACCATAACGCCGATAGGCATCTTCTTACGAAGCTTGAAGTTAGCGATGTCCTTACGTGAATAAGTTGCAACGGCCTTCTGACCTGTAATGGCAGTAATCTCGTTGATGGCGACATCGATAATCTTCTTGTCCTGAGTAGCGTCACCCAGACCCTGGTTAACCACAATCTTCTTCAATACAGGAACCTGCATCTTGGATGAGTAGTTGAACTGCTTCTCCAATGCGGGAGCAATCTGCTCCGCATATTGTTTCTTAAGCTGTGCTGTATTCATTACTTAATCTCCTCCCCTGACTTTTTGGCGACGCGCACCTTCTTGCCGTCGTCGGTTTTCTTAATGGCCACACGTGTAGGCTCGCCGGTCTTCGGGTCAACCAATGCGAGATTGGAAATGTGGATAGGCGCTTCCTGCTTTACGATGCCACCCTGAGGATTCTTTGCAGAAGGCTTGGTGCTCTTTGACACCATATTGACACCCTCTACAATGGCTCGCTGCTCTTTCACAAGAACCTTCAGCACCTTGTGAGGTGCAGGATACTTGCCATTCTGGTTTTTCTTGTCCTTGCTGTTTCCAGCGAGGACAAGCACCATATCGTCTTTCTTAATCTTCAACTTTGTCATTTCTTTATTCTTTTTTAATATTAAAGAACCTCAGGTGCCAAAGACACAACCTTCATGTTGACAGCACGTAGCTCACGTGCTACAGGGCCGAAGATACGGCTACCACGAAGTTCACCAGCGTTGTTCAGCAATACACAAGCATTGTCGTCGAAGCGGATATAAGAACCGTCGGGACGACGGATTTCCTTCTTCACGCGAACAACCAAAGCCTTAGACACTGCACCTTTCTTCAAATCACTTGACGGAATAACGTTCTTGACAGCAACGACAATCACGTCACCCACGCTTGCATAACGACGGCGTGTTCCACCGAGTACACGAATGCACAAGGCCTCGCGGGCGCCGCTGTTATCACATACTGTAAGTCTTGATTCTGCTTGTATCATAATTACTTAGCTTTTTCAACAATTTGAACTAATCTCCATCTCTTGGT
>JBJEAV010000431.1:0-6776 GCA_051869395.1 Prevotella sp. | reverse complement strand
ATATGTGTCGGGAAGAAAGATTAGTCGAGGACAGGGGACTGTCCCCTGTCCTCTTTAGATTTCAATTTTCATTAATTTACTCTACAGGGCAAAAAAATCCCGAAAACATTTGGTCGTTTCAAAAATTGTTTGTACTTTTGCGGTCATAAAAAAGATAAAAGTAATGATGGATGCCTCGAAAACATATACCAACGACACCTTGACGACAAGCAGCAAGCCTGCCGCCAAGTCTGCATCTATTGCATTACCCCCCCCATTTGTAAATATTTAGGAATTTTATTTCTCTGTATATCAGTGTTTTTCGCCCTTGCGGGTTGCGACAAAGCCTCTCTCAATCCCCCGTTGGAGGATGAGCTGAGCGGCACCTCTCTCCGTGGACGTGCATGTCTCGACAGCAACTCTCTCCTCGGCGACTGGCACGTCCTCTCCGCCGTGGTTCCCGTAGGCGGCGCACAGTCCGCCACCACGTCCTCAGACACATCCTCCATCCTCGCCGACATAGCGTGGCAAGGCACAATGATAGAGTTTACACCCGACTCCGTGCGCATCCACCGCCACGATATCGCCTATCCCGCCTCCTATCCCGGCGAAACCATCGACACAACCCTCTCCATATATCCCGCCATCTACTCCCCCGACGGCACGATCACCATCGCCGCCGTCCCCTTCGCCGTCCTCCAAACCGAAGCCGCCCCCCTCATCCTGCGTGGCGAGGATGTGGAGATTGAAATATTGAAATATTGAAATATTGAAAAAAATCGCTCTTTGACTTGATTACATGCCGAAAAAAATGACGAGAAAATCCGCCAAACATTTGGTGGAATGGAAAATAATGCTTAAATTGGCAGCCGTAAACGATAAATAATAAAGTTATGGCAAACGAAAAGATTAACTTGAACAACTGCACCAAGGAGCAGATAATCAATGTTGTCAAGGCTGCGAAAGAGCGCAAACTCGCTTGGGAAAAAAGAGTGCAGTCAGAAATGAGAATGCGCCAAGAGCTAAGGCTTAAGGCTCAGGAATCACACTACTATGACATTGCATTAAGTTGATAGATATGAATCCACTCGATATTGACGCAATAAACACATATTCGCCTTATCCTGTATGGAATAAAGAGGAAGAATATCTATTCAAGACAGACAATGGTATAGAGTATTCTGTTATACCATAAAGTCTGCCGAGGTAAAAGGTGATGACCTAATGGAGTATATTTCCATGATTGTAATGAACACCCATCCTAATTTGTCAGAAATATCCGAAGCATTTGACAATATTGTCAGTATGTTCAACGACAACAAGTAAAATCCGCAAAATTCAATTCTCGTCCCGCAAGCCCTACGGCTTTGCGGGATTTTTGTTTTCGGCATAAAACCCCAAGCCCCCCTTAATCCCCCAAGGGGGGAACCCCCATGCGGACCCCATCAATCCGCAAGGCACTGGGAGCGTGGGCGTCCCGCCCGCGGCCAATGCGCAGCCCCCGCCGCCGTAGGGTCTTACCTCGTATAAGACCGCCCCGCCGCAGGGCAACCGCAATGCTGGATGACGGACTTACATAAAGTAAAGTCCCTACAGCAAGATGATAAAAATAATGAAAACAACAATAGATTACAAACGACTGCATCTGACTCCCCATAGAAGAGTTGATTGATGCCGACTTTGGAAAGCCAGGAACACCTGAGCGAAAAACATTCGACGAATCGACACAACGGTTTGTTGAAGAAAATAAAGAATAATATGAATGAACCAAAGATTATAAACAACATCTCGGAAAGATTGGTTGACGACCTTAAGGAAAGGTTGTCGGCAGGTAGTCGCTTGTCGATAGCGGCTACCTCGTTCTCCATCTATGCCTTCGAGGCCCTGAAGAAAGAGTTGGAGGGCATCGGGGAGATGAGGTTTATATTCACATCACCTACATTCATTGCCGAAAAGGTGAAGAAGGAAAAACGGGAGTTCTTTATCCCGAAGCTCAACCGCGAGCGCAACCTCTACGGCACTGACTTCGAGATAAAACTGCGTAACCAACTCTCGCAGAAAGCCATCGCCAAGGAATGTGCCGAATGGATAAGGCAAAAAGTGAAGTTTATGTCAAATTCTTCGCAGGAAAGAATGTTCGGATTAATGCTGCTGCAAAATGGCGAAGATATTTGTATGTATCAGCCTTTTGAGGAATTCACTACAGTCCAGCTCGGCATTGAGCGAGGCAACAACATATACAACACTGTCAACGTGATGCCACCGATGATGGCATCCTATTATCTCTCTATATTCAACGAGCAATGGCAGAACGACGAGAAATTCAAGGATGTCACTGCCAAAGTGCTTGAATATATCGAGACCGTGTATCAGGAAAACTCGCCTGAATACATCTATTTCATTGCCTTGTATAACATCTTCCATGAATTCCTTGAGGACATCAATGAAGACGTGCTGCCCAACGAGCGCACAGGATTCAAGGACAGTGTGATATGGCATAAGCTATACAACTTCCAGCGTGACGCGGCACTCGCCATCATCAACAAGTTGGAGAAATACAACGGTTGCATACTTGCCGACTCCGTAGGTCTTGGAAAGACATTCACCGCCTTGGCAGTGATAAAATACTACGAGACTCGCAATAAGTCAGTGCTTGTGCTCTGCCCCAAGAAACTCAACGAGAACTGGCAGACCTTCCGCAACAACTACGACACCAACCCTGTGGCTGCCGATAGACTGAGATATGACGTACTCTTCCACACCGACCTAACCCGCGACCGTGGCGAAAGCAACGGCATCAACCTCGAAAGACTTAATTGGGGAAACTACGACCTCATCGTTATCGACGAGAGCCATAACTTCAGGAATGGTGGAAACGTGGATGAAGAGGAGGACGAGTTGTTGAGCGTAAGCGAAAAATTAGGAATTAGGAATGAGGAATTAGGGATTAGGGAAAATAGGTATCAGAGGCTGATGAGAAGGGTGATAAGGCAGGGAGTGAAGACCAAGGTGCTGATGTTGTCGGCTACGCCGGTGAACAACCGGTTTAACGACCTGAAGAACCAACTGCAATTGGCCTACGAAGGACAGTCCGACAATATCAATGCCGAGCTTGCCCTCGACAAGGACATCGACGAGATATTCCGCAATGCGCAAAGGGTGTATAACAAATGGGCAAAGCTTGATGCCTCGGAGCGCACCACCGAAAGACTGCTCGACGATCTCGACTTCGAGTTTTTCCAGATACTCGATGCAGTGACCATCGCACGCAGCCGCAGCCACATAATGAAGTACTACGACATGAAGGACATCGGCAAGTTCCCACGCCGTCTTGCGCCTATATCCAAGCGTCCGAAGCTCACGGAACTCTCATCGGCAATCAATTTCACCGACATCGCCACTCAGCTCGACGAGCTAAACCTTGCCATCTACACTCCCTCGCTGTATATCTACGACAGCCGCAAGGACAGCTATGCCATCGACTATGAGGGCAGCGGAATATCAATAGACGGACGAGAGAAGGGACTTCGCAAACTGATGGCTACAAACTTGCTGAAGCGACTGGAGAGTTCGGTAAACTCATTCCGACTGACCCTTGAGCGCATTTGCGAATACATAACAGAGACCATCGCCAAGATTGACGAATATGAGAAGACTCGACAGGAAAAGACTGTTGAGGTGGATTTGTTTGATGCTGACCTCGACTCGCAGGACAGCGAGACAGAGCCATTCTCAACCAAGAAGGCAAAGATACGCCTGAGAGACATGGATTATCTGAGTTGGCGAAGGGACATTAAAGCCGACTTGGAGAAATTCCGCCTGCTGTTGCTGATGCTGAAGGACATCACTCCTGAGCATGACGCCAAGTTGCAGATGCTCATAGCCGACCTTAAGCACAAATTCGATAATCCCATTAATCCGGGAAACAAGAAGGTGCTCATTTTCACCGCCTTTGCCGACACAGCAAACTATCTGTATGAAAACCTTGCGGACAGAATCAAGACTGAGTGTGGATTGAACACTGCCCTGATAACAGGCTCAACAGAAGGCCGCTGCACAATAAAGAAGTTCCCAATAAGCTTCAACAACATCCTCTCAGCCTTCTCCCCCATATCCAAGGAGTCGGCAACACCCCCCACCGGGGGGCAGGGGGGCCTCGATGTTCTCATAGCCACCGACTGCATCTCGGAAGGCCAAAATCTTCAGGACTGCGATTTCTTGATCTGTTACGATATTCATTGGAACCCTGTGCGCATCATCCAGCGATTCGGACGAATAGACCGCATAGGTTCGAAGAACGAGGTGATACAGCTGATGAACTATTGGCCTGACATCGAACTTGACGACTATATCCAACTGAAAGGCCGTGTGGAGAGCCGCATGAAAGCCACAGTGCTTACCTCCACAGGCGACGACAACTTGCTTTCTGCCAACGAAAAGGGCGACCTTGAATACCGCCGCAACCAACTGCGCCGACTGCAAAACGAGGTAGTGGATATGGAAGACATGGACACAGGAGTCAACATCATGGACCTCGGACTCAACGAGTTCCGCCTCGACCTGCTGACATACATAAAGCAACATCCCGACATAGAGCATGCACCATTCGGGATGAGTGCCGTGGTAGCCCCCCCACCCCCCCGAGGGGGGCTGTCCGGTTGCGATGGGGTGCGTCCGGGGGTGATTTTTATTTTAAAGAACAGGAACAATTCGGTGAACATCGACCGCAAGAACCTGCTGCATCCGTTCTATATGGTGTATATAGCCGACGATGGCGAGGTGGTGTGCGACCATCTTCATCCCAAGCATCTGCTTGACATCATGCGACTGCTGTGCAAGGGGAAGGGCGACTACGACCGCCAGCTATGCAAGGCGTTCAACAAGGAGACGAAGGACGGACGCAAGATGGAGAAATACAGCGCACTGCTGCAACAAGCCATCGACAGCATTGTGCAGATAAAGGAGGAGTCGGACATCGACAGTCTCTTCTCGCTCGGCGAGACAACAGCCTTGAAGGGAGAGATAAAGGGTCTCGACGACTTCGAGTTGATAACCTTCCTTATAGTGCGTGAGCCATGATAACCTATCCTGCATCCACGATAGTAGGCAAGCCAGTGCCGAAGAATGCCTTCTACAAGCACTTGGAACTCAACACAAGGCTGCGGACTCGCTTCGTGGAGGACGTGGAGAGGATAGTGTGGAGGGCGAAATATACTCCTTCGTCGTTGAATGTGGAGGATGGGGCAACGGTGCATGAGATAGTGTTCTTTGAAGTGGAAGTGAAGGCTGAGGACATCGCCGACGAGATATTCCTCACCATCGACAGGCTGATGCCTCGCCATGTGGTGTTTGTGCTCCGCCATGACGACCGCTGCCGACTGCTGCTCAACTATAAGGAATGGGCTGACGAGCAGAAGGGAACATTCAACGTGGTGAAGACCTTCCGCACCTCGTGGCAACCTGACGAGAGCATCAACCTCGTCATCGAGGGAGGCACGATGGACAGGATATACGAGTCGTTTGCCGGTCAGATTTCCGGCTTCGGCACCAAGTCTGCCACCGACACACGACGCATCATCGACATCGAGAATGAAATAGAAATAAAACAGAGGCTCGCGGAAGCCCTGCAAAAGAAAATCCGCAAAGAAAAACAGTTTGCCCGACAAGTGGAGATGAACTCCGAGGCAAGGGCACTGAAACGGGAGATAGCAAAACTGAAGGAAGAACTGAAAAAATATTCCCTCAGTTGAAACACCCAGGACTCCAAATTAAAAATTAAAAAAATCGCTCTTTGACTTAATTACATGCCGAAAATGACGAGAAAATCCCCCAAACATTTGGTGGTTTCAAAATTTTATTGTACTTTTGCCGCATAATCATAAAAAACATATGTTATGACAGCGATAGAATTAAAATATGAGCTTTTCAGAGACATTGAATCGATTAGCGACGAGAGCATACTTCAGAAAATAGCCTCATACATCAAGACGTTTGTCAATAAGTCGTATGATGCCAAGCCCTTGTTGTATGATCCTGAGTCAGGATGCTATGCAAATGAGGAAACTATTGAGGCAGTAAAGGAGAGTATGAGAGGTGAATACGCAGGAGTTGTTGACTGCTCTAACTTCGAATCATTCAAGAAATCTCTTGGCTTATGAATGAAGTCAGGTTTTCCACTCGTTTTAAGAAAGACATTAAGAGATACGAGCATGACGAGCTTAAGTTAATGCATCTCTATAAGATTGTATCTCTTTTAGAAAAAGATGAAATGATCCCACAACAATATCTTCCTCACAGATTGAAGGGAGAATACAAAGGGTGTATGGAATGTCATATTGAAAATGACTACTTGCTAATATGGCGAGACCCTGTAAACTCCATCATCTGGTTGGAAAGACTTGGCAGCCATTCTGAACTATTTGGAAAAAAAGGTAAATAATTGATATTCTCGTCCCGCAGGTTTTTATGTCACCTACGGGATTTTTGTTTTCGGTATTGTAATTTTTAGTTATCGGGCAAAGTGAAACGATTGAAAACAAAAAATTAAGAGAATATGAACAAGGACATTAGACATTTGGATTTGAATACACCTGATGGGGCACAACTGAACATGGATGCACTCTATCAGATAGCTCCGTCGGCATTCACGGAAAGCCGTGACGAGAAGACGGGAGAGTTGAAGCGTGTGGTGAATTTCGACGCCTTGCGCCAGTTGCTTGGCGACAATGCCGTGGATGACAGCCGCGAGACGTATGAGTTCCGTTGGGTGGGCAAGGATGCCGCAAAGGCTGAGGCTG
>JBJEAV010000430.1:5647-6788 GCA_051869395.1 Prevotella sp. | reverse complement strand
GCATGACACTGACAATTATTATACTCATACTTACCGTGGCGATGTTTGTCGCCGGACGGCTCAGGGCTGACATCGTGGCCCTGTGTTCATTGGTGGTGATGTTGCTTTGTGGCATACTCACCCCAACAGAGGCATTGGCGGGATTCTCCAATCCCGTAGTGGTGATGATGGTGGGACTGTTTGTAGTGGGAGGAGCCATATTGCAGACGGGACTTGCCAAGGCTGCCAGTCACAGGATAATGCACCTGGCAAGGGGCAACGACACCCTGCTCTTCCTGCTCGTGATACTCGTGACGGCAATTATCGGAGCCTTCGTCAGCAACACGGGCACTGTGGCACTGATGATGCCAATAGTCGTGTCGATGGCTGCCGAGTCGCGCAAGAGTGCTTCTACATTGCTCATGCCCTTGGCCTTTGCCAGCAGTATGGGCGGTATGCTCACGCTCATCGGTACTCCGCCAAACCTCGTCATCGACTCCGCCCTGCGCGAGCATGGTTACGAGGGACTGTCGTTCTTCTCCTTCCTGCCCGTAGGTGTCATCTGTCTTGCAGTGGGCATAATGGTGATGCTGCCCCTAAGCCGTATATTCCTGAAAAAGAAGGCAAAGGACAACGAGAGTAATAAGGGCAAGACTCTTGACCAACTTGTGGAGGAATACAAGTTGGCGGGCGGTATGACGGCATATAGGGTTGACCCACGCAGCATGATTGTGGGAAAGACCGTGGCACAGCTCAACCTGCGAGCCGACTACGGCATTAACGTGATTGAGATACGCAAGGAGACATCACGCCACCATGGCCTCATCCGCAACGTAACACAGTCGTTGCCCACACAAGACACAACCATCGAAGCCGACGATATCATCTATCTGCAAGGAAAGGAAGAGGACATAAAGGCTTTCACGGCGAAAGCAAGTCTGCACCATGAACATGCCTCAGGCATCAACTTCTACGACATAGGTATAGCCGAGATTGTAGTCATGCCTGAGTCGAGATTAGTGGGACAGAGGCTCAGCGACTCCCGTTTCCGCGAACACTACAACGTCAACGTGCTCGGAGTGAAGCGCAGCAGTGAATACATCACCGAAAACCTTCCCACACTACGTCTGAAGGCAGGCGACACGTTGCTCATACAAGGCAC
>JBJEAV010000430.1:0-5547 GCA_051869395.1 Prevotella sp. | reverse complement strand
ATCATCATCAGTTTCTCGGGTCTGCCCCCCACATCATCTTCTCCCTCAGAGTGTCATAGTACCGCTTGCCGGGACGCTTTACTATCTTCACGCTGAAGGGGGCGCGACGTATTGAGAAGGTGGAGCCTTCGGGCAATGTCTCAGAGCGGCCGTCGATGGCAAGCAGGAAGTGGGAACTGCGACACTCCACCTGGAAAGCTAATTCTGAATTGTCGGCGATAATCATCGGACGCACGTTTAGACTGTGGGGAGCCACGGCAGTGAGCGAGAACACCTTGGTGCCGGGAACTATAATCGGTCCGCCGTTGGACAAGGAATATGCCGTGCTGCCCGTGGGGGTGCTTATGATGAGACCGTCAGCCTGATAGGTGGTGAGGTAGTTGCCGTTGATGTCGGTGTGGATGGTTATCATCGAGGCATTGTCGCGCTTGAGTATAGCCACATCGTTGAGCGCATACTTGCTGCCCATGAACTCCGCATCGGTGACAACCTCCATCAGCGTGCGGCTCTCCACGGTGTATTCACCGAAATACAATGCCTCAAGGCAATATCGGAAATCATTGGGACACACGTCGGCGAGGAATCCCAACCTGCCCATATTCACGCCAATGATGGGGATGGACTTCTCGCCCACCCTGCTGACTGCCTTAAGAAACGTGCCGTCGCCACCCATGGATATGACAAAGTCGGCATCGAAATCATCACCACGAAACACCCGGTTGACCTCAACCTTCACCTTCTGCTCTTCTACAAGGAAGTGATAATATTCACTGTCTATACTTATATAAGCACCGTAATTATTGAGACAACGGATGATGTTTTCTATAGCGACAGACTTCTTCGCCTGATAGCTGTTTCCGAATATTGCGAACTTTAATGTGCGTGCAGTCATATAAAAAATATTAATTAATTTGGATATTCCAATGATTTACCTTATCTTTGCAGTGCAAAAGTAATACTTTTTGCGGAATATACAAAAAAAAACAGTAAATATTTAACTGAGATGACGAAATTAAGTGTAAACATCAACAAAGTGGCCACTATCCGCAACGCCCGCGGAGGCAATAACCCCGATGTGCTGAAGGTGGCTATGGACTGCGAGAGATTCGGTGCGCAGGGAATCACCGTGCATCCGCGTCCCGACGAAAGGCATATCAGATACCAGGACGTGAGGGACATCAAGCCCAATATCACCACCGAACTCAATATTGAGGGAAATCCCATTCCTAAATACATAGACCTCGTGCTTGAGGTGAAACCCACACAGGTGACTCTCGTGCCCGATGCCGACAACCAGATTACGTCCAACCACGGTTGGGACACCAAGACCAACAAGTCGTTCCTCACCGACGTGGTGGGACGATTCAACGAGGCTGGCATACGCACTTCCATCTTCGTGGATCCCGATGAGGAGATGGTGGCATACGCCAAGGAATGTGGTGCCGACAGAGTGGAGCTTTACACCGAACCTTACGCCGCCAACTACCTGCGCGACCGCGAGGCTGCCATTGCCCCGTTCATCAAGGCCGCCGAGGAGGCACGCCGCCAGGGTCTCGGTCTGAATGCCGGACACGATCTCAGCTTAGTCAACCTTCATTATTATCACAAGATGATTCCATGGACCGATGAGGTGAGCATAGGTCATGCCATCGTCTGCGATGCACTGTACATGGGGCTGCACGAGACGATCAAGCAGTATCTGGCTGCTATTAAATGAAGAGTGAAGAATGTTCCAAATGAAGAATGTTCTACGTTCTAATTTCTAAATTGTAATTTCTAAATAAATAAAAATATTGCTATGGCCAAAGTTTATGAATTTCTTGCCAATGGCTTCGAAGAAGTTGAAGCCTTGACACCAGTGGATGTCCTGCGCAGGGCAGGCATCGAAGTACGTACTGTAAGTATCACGGGCAGTGAATTTGTCAAGAGTGCGCACAACGTAATCATTAAGGCCGACAAGGTTTTTGATGAATGTAAGTTTGACGATGCAGACCTCCTCATCCTGCCTGGAGGTATGCCTGGAGCCACTAACCTGAACGACCATCAGGGACTGCGCAACCTTCTCGTTGAGCATAACCTCAGACACAAGAAGATTGCAGCCATCTGTGCCGCTCCTCTCGTTCTTGGCGGTCTTGGACTGTTGAAGGACAAGAAGGCTACATGCTATCCCGGATTCGAGAAATATCTCACCGGTGCTGAATACACCGCAGAATTAGTTACGGTGGATGCCAACATCACCACCGGAGAAGGTCCTGCCGCATCATTCGAGTTTGCATATAACCTCCTCAAACAAATCGCGGGAAGCAAACATGTTGATGAAATCAGCGAGGGAATGATGTATAAGCACCTGGAGGAGACAATTAAAAATTAAAAATTAAGAATTAAGGACTCTTTTAAGATTTGACCACAGATTACACAGATTAAGAGCATTTGGCTCTGATTAACTTAAGTTTCTGTAGTAAAAAACTATGCGGATGCCTCTGGGAGCGTGGGCGTCTCGCCCGCGGCTGACGGATAAAGCATATATCTTTCGCAGGAGATATTTATTTACTCACTACGCAGACCGCAGGCGAGACGCCTGCGCTCCCAGAGGCTACGCATTGAAAGGCCTTGGTTACGACTGACAACATGGTTAATCTGTGGTCATAAAAAAATGAGGGATTATGGACTATATTATAATAGTAGCAGGAGGTAAGGGACTGAGGATGGGGAGCGATATACCCAAGCAGTTCCTTCCTGTTGACGGACTGCCGGTGCTGATGCGCACCATCCGCCGCTTCCGCGAATACAGTGCCGATATCAATATCATCCTCGTACTGCCGAAGGCACAACAGGACTATTGGCAGACATTGTGCAAGGAGTACGGTTTTGAAGAAAGATACAGTATCGCCGACGGTGGCGAAACCCGTTTCCACTCAGTGAGCAACGGTCTTGCCCTCATCCCCGACGATGCCGATGGAGTCGTGGGAGTGCATGACGGTGTGCGCCCATTCCCGTCCATTGACGTCATCACAAGATGCTACGAGGCGGCACGCGAGCAGAAGGCCGTCATCCCCGTCATCCCCGTAGTGGAGACGGTGCGCCATTTAGAAAACGACAACAGCCACACAGTGCCAAGGGATGAATACCGCCTCGTACAAACTCCCCAAACCTTCGACATCCAGCTCCTCAAACGGGCATACCGACAGCCCTTCACCCCCATGTTCACCGACGATGCCTCCGTAGTGGAAGCCCTTGGCGAGAGCATCACCCTCGTGGAAGGCAACCGCGAGAACATCAAAATCACAACCCCGTTTGACCTTAAAATCGCCCAGGCGATTTTAAGAAATTAAAAAATTAAAGAATTAAAAAATTAAAGCTCGTCAGCCACCGTTCTCGCGAGTTTTGCTCGCGAGCCTAAAATGAACAAATGCCCACTATCCTCGATTCCGAAATAAAATACCTCCCTGGCGTAGGCCCTCAAAGGGACAAGATGCTGAAAGACGAACTCGGCATCCACACCTTTAATGACCTTCTGCAATACTTCCCCTACAAATATATCGACCGCAGCAAGATATACCGCATCAGGGAGGTGACAACCGAGATGCCATACATACAAATCAAGGGCCACATCATGGGATTCGAGACCTTCAAGACCAGTCCAAGAAAGGAACGCGTGGTGGCTCATTTCACCGATGGTGAGAGCATCATGGACCTCACGTGGTTTGCGGGAGGCAAGTATGCCAAGCAGAATTATAAAATCGGCAAGGAATATATCATCTTCGGCAAGCCCAACGTCTTCAACGGCAGGATAAACGTGTCTCAACCTGATGTTGACCCCGCTGAAGAGATGCAGACACAGGGCATGGGTATGCAACCCTATTATTCCCTCACCGAGAAGATGCGCAAGGCTGGATATTCGTCGAGATTCATCGAGCGACTCATGCGCAAGCTCTTCGAGCGTCTCGACAACATCGCCGCCGTCAGTCCCGCTGACTCTCCCGCATCCTGTCCCATACAAGAAACTCTCCCCGACTTCATCCGCAACAAGCGCAACATCGCCTCGCGCGAATATGCACTGCGCAACATCCATTTCCCCAAGGATGCCAAGGCACTTGAGGCGGCAAGGGTGAGACTGAAATTCGAGGAACTCTTCTACGTTCAATTAAATATAGTAAGGTACGCGAGCGACCACCGTCGCAAATACCGCGGTTTTGTGTTCTCGCGAATAGGCGAGAAGTTCAACGGTTTCTTTTATAACCACCTGCCATTTGAACTCACCGGGGCGCAGAAACGTGTCATCAAGGAAATCAGGGCAGACATGGGAAGCGGGCGACAGATGAACCGGCTGCTTCAGGGCGACGTGGGCAGCGGAAAGACCCTCGTGGCACTGATGTCGATGCTTATTGCCCTCGACAACGGCTATCAGGCCTGCATCATGGCTCCCACGGAAATCCTCGCCGAACAGCATCTGCAAACCATCCGCCAGTTCCTCGGCGACATGGACATAAGGGTGGAACTGCTCACGGGAATGGTGAAAGGCAAAAAACGACAGGCCATCCTCTCCGACCTTGCGCTTGGCAAGGTGGACATACTCGTGGGCACTCATGCCGTGATTGAGGACACCGTAGTGTTCTGGCAACTCGGCATGGTGGTCGTGGATGAGCAGCACCGCTTCGGGGTGGCTCAGCGCGCCAAACTATGGGGCAAGAGCCTCAACCCTCCACACGTGTTGGTGATGACAGCTACACCCATCCCCCGCACATTGGCAATGACATTATACGGCGACCTCGACGTGAGCGTCATCGACGAGCTGCCTCCCGGTCGCAAACCCATTCATACACAACATGTTTTCGACACCCAACTGTCACGCCTCTACGAGAGCATCCGCCGTCAGGTGAGGATGGGCAGACAGGTGTATGTAGTCTTTCCGCTGATAGAGGAGAGCGAGAAGATAGACCTCAAGAACCTTGAAGACGGATTTGAGGTGCTGCGCGACGTGTTCCCGGAATTCCGGATGAGCAAGGTGCACGGCAAGATGAAACCAAAGGAAAAGGAGGAAGAGATGCAGCGTTTCGTCAACGGCGAGACACAGATGCTCGTGGCTACCACCGTGATTGAGGTGGGAGTGAACGTGCCCAACGCCTCGGTGATGGTCATACTCGAAGCCCAGCGTTTCGGTCTGTCACAGCTTCACCAGTTGCGCGGACGGGTGGGACGCGGTGCCGACCAGAGCTACTGTATCCTCGTCACACCGTATAAGCTCAGCGAGGACACTCGCAAGAGGATAGATATAATGTGCGACACCAACGACGGCTTCCGCATTGCCGAGGCCGACCTCAAACTGCGTGGCCCTGGCGACCTCGAAGGCACACAGCAGAGCGGTATGGCATTCGATCTGAAGATTGCCGACATAGCACGCGACGGACTCCTCGTGCAGATAGCGCGCGACGAGGCACAGGAGATTATCACAAAAGACCCCGACTGCAACTTGCAGGAAAATGAGATGCTTTGGAACCACCTGCGCGAACTCAAAAAGACCAATATCGACTGGTCGGCTATTTCGTA
>JBJEAV010000429.1:0-6895 GCA_051869395.1 Prevotella sp. | reverse complement strand
CGGGTGAGCGGCACATGGAACGTGATGACATCGGCAAAGGTCATCACATCCTCCAATGAGACGTATGACGGGTTGTCAATGAATGGATCATTGACAATGGTTTTAAGCCCCATTCGCTCACACACCGCCTTAACCTCGCTTCCCACATGTCCGCAACCTACAATTCCCACTGTCCCTGACGTAAACCCAAGTCTCATCAGAGAAGTCTCGATATACTGTCCCACGGAAGCGGCATTGCATCCTGGGCAGTTCACCCAATGAATGCCCGCGGAATCGAGCCAGTCAGTGTCGAGATGATCAATACCAATGGTGGCAGTGGCAACAAACTGCACACGGCTTCCCTCGAGCAACGCGCGATTACAATAGGTACGCGTTCGCACTATCAAGGCATCAGCGTCACGCACGTCTGAAGCCTCGATTTCAGAACCTCGGATATATACCACATCGGGAGTTATCCTGGCAAGCGATTCCCTTATATAAGGTATCTTATCATCTACTATTATCTTCATTTCAGCCGCAAAAGTACACAAAAGTATTTAAAAAACGCACCAATATTGGAAAAAAAATGCAAAATAGTTGGATATTTCAAAAAGTTTATATAGATTTGCACTAAAAATAATAAAACATAGAAGAAAAAATGTCATTTACAGAACACTGCAACGTAATTTTCGGGCAGGCGATAAGAGACTATCACCTCACCGACAATGTCGATACGCCAATGAATAATCCATACGACAGAGGCACCATCGACTACAACCTCTATATGAAGTGCTGGATAGACACTGTCCAGTGGCATTTCGAGGATATCATAAGGGACCCGCACATTGATCCTACCGAGGCTCTGCAACTGAAACGACGCATCGACCGCAGCAATCAGGACAGGACCGACCTCGTGGAGGAGATTGACACGTATTTCAGAAAACAATACAGTGAAGTGAAACCTCTGCCTGATGCAAGACTCAACACTGAGAGTCCCGCATGGGCAGTTGACAGACTGTCGATTCTCGCCCTGAAGATATACCACATGAAAGAGCAGGTGGAGAGAGAGGATGCCGAAAAGGAACATCGCGACAAGTGTGCGGCAAAACTTGGTGTGCTGCTCGAACAGCAGAAAGACCTCGGACTCGCCATCGACCAACTGTTGGAAGACATCGAGACGGGAAAGAAGTACATGAAGGTATATCGCCAAATGAAGATGTACAACGACCCGTCAACAAATCCGGTGCTTTATAAAAAGCAATAAATGAAGAAAGAGCACATACTTATTATCAGATTCTCCGCCTTGGGCGATGTGGCGATGACCGTCCCCGTGGTGTATTCTCTCGCCAAGACTTATCCTGACCTCAGGATCACGGTGCTGAGCAGGGGATTTGCGCGCACATTCTTTGAAGACCTTGCACCTAACGTCAACTTCATGGAAGCCGACATCAAAGGCGAATATAAGGGAGTCAAGGGACTGAACGCGCTTTACCGCAGGCTGACAGCCAAGAAATTCACTGCTATAGCGGACTTCCACTGTGTGTTGCGTTCGGGGTATCTGAGACTCAGGTTCAACTTCGACCGTTACAAGGTGGCTCATATCAACAAGCACAGGAGTGAAAGAAAGTCATTAGTGTCAAAGTCTAAAAAGGTGTTGGCACAAATACCAACCTCTTTTGACAACTATGCCGAAGTGTTGAAAAAGTTGGGATATCCTATTGACATCCGGTTTAAGTCAATTTTCCCTGATGAGGGCGGAAATCTCAATCTTCTGCCCGCGGCCATCGGTCCGCATATCGAATGGGAGGAGTGGATAGGCATTGCGCCGTTTGCAGCCCATAAGGGCAAAGTCTATCATCCCGGGATGATGCAGGAGGTCGTGGAAAAACTCATTGCCAAATATCCCAAGTGCAGGATATTCCTCTTCGGACGCGGGAAACAGGAGGAACAGACATTCTCGGAGTGGTGTAAACGCTATAACCAATGCACATACGTGGGGCGACATCTTGAGACAATGTATCAGGAACTGGTGCTGATGAGCCATCTCGACGTGATGGTGTCGATGGACAGTGCCAACATGCACTTGGCATCATTAGTGGATACACCCGTTGTGAGCGTATGGGGAGCCACCCATCCTTACGCAGGATTCATGGGATGGAACCAAAGCATGGATAATGTCGTGCAGGTGGATTTGCCTTGTCGTCCGTGTAGTATATTCGGCAACAAGCCTTGTCTGAGGGGAGATTTCGCCTGTATGAATCAGATTAAGCCAGAGTTTATAATAAATAAGGTAAGTACATTATTAACTAATAAAAAGAAAGGAACATTAAAATGAAAAAGTACATTTGTGACACATGTGGTTGGGTTTATGACCCTGAAGTAGGCGATCCCGAAGGAGGCATCGCTGCTGGAACAGCATTCGAGGACATCCCCGAGGATTGGGTATGCCCACTGTGCGGTGTTGGCAAGGAAGACTTCTCGGTAGTTGAAGAGTAGTTTTTTAGTTGACGAGTAATTTGTGACAAACAGAGACACAGACGCACGGAGATATTATTCACTCCGTGCCTTTGTGTCTCTGTTTTTTATATCACTCCCAATTGATTGAGGAAGACTATAACAATCAGTATAGGACATACGAATCTCACCATAAAGAGATATATTGGGAAGAATTGGCGATAGACAGTGCCGCAGTTGGTGAATTCCATGTTCACCACAGCCGTTCTCGAGCCCCATCCTATATACAAACTCGTCATCAAGGCTCCTATCGGCATCATATATTGTGCAGTGATGCAATCAAAGAAATCCATCATCGACATTCCAAACAGTTGCAGGTCGTATGCCCCACAGGACAACGAACTGAATATCCCTATCACCGATGCAACCACAGTCACTATCCATGCCGCTGTCTTTCGTGGTTTCTTCAGTTCCTCATGAAAATAAGCCGTACCTATCTCGTGCATCGAGATGGTGGAGGTAAGGGCTGCCACTGCCAAAAGGGCATAGAACAGGATGGATATCACATAACCTACGATAGGCATACTCGAGAAAGCCTGTTGGAACACATTTGGCAATGTGATGAACACAAGCGAGGGCCCACTGTCGGGACTCACTCCCACTGAGAATGCCGCAGGGAAAATCATGAGTCCTGCCAATATCGCGATGAGAGTGTCGATGACCGATATCTGGAATGCTGACTTCAGAAGATTTGTTTCACGACCGAAATATGAAGCGTATGTGCAAAGACAAGCCGTACCGAGACTGAGCGAGAAGAACGACTGACCGAGGGCAGCAAGCATCACACTGCCGTCGAGTTTGGAGAAGTCGGGCTTAAAAAGAAACTCAACTCCCGCCATAGCCCCAGGCAACATACAGGAAGAGACAACAAGTATGAGAAGAATAATAAACAATGTGGGCATAAGCAGTTTTGATATACGCTCGATACCCTTCTTCACCCCACGGATAATCACCAAATGGGTAATCAAAATAAATCCCACCGACCATAATATAGGACTGACGACACTTGAAGAGAACTCCAGGAAATAGTTTCTCACATAATCAGCATCTCCAATTATCTCGCCCGCAATAGAGGCATACAGATATTGCAGACACCATCCCGCAACAACAGAATAGAAACCCAAGATGATGGTGGAGCACAATATTCCGAGTAATCCCACCGCCTTCCAAGGTTTTCCCCGCGACATCTTGTCGTAGGCTCTGGCTGCATTGGATGCGGAATGACGGCCAATGATAAACTCATTCACCATCCCCGGGAGTCCCAAGAGGAATATGAACACGATATACACCAAGATGAAAGCAGCACCACCGTTCTCACCTGTCATATAAGGGAAACGCCACACGTTGCCCAATCCCACTGCACTTCCCGCCGTAGCGAGGATGATGCCAATCTTGCTGCCGAAGCCGCCTCTCGTTTCTTTCGTCATAACTTTATTTATTGTATTTTGGGGGAGTTAAAGGAGTCAAGGGGAGTTAAAGGGAGTTAAAAGACAATTGTCTTTTCGCCCAATATCTCATAGTCAAAACATACGTCCTTTAACTCCTTTAACTTCCTTAACTCCTTAAAAAATCATATCAGCCCCAATTGGTGGAGGAATATTATCAATATGCACAACGGACACACGTATTTGATGCTGAAGAGATAGACGTGGAAGAACTTCCCACGCAACGTGCCCCAGTTGGTGAATTCCTCGCGCACTATCTTGTGAGGCAGATACCAACCCACCATCAGACAGGTGAGGAATCCGCATACAGGAAGGAACACCTGACCCGTGATGAAATCAAATATGTCAAACATCGTCTTCCCGAGCATACTCAATGAGTCATAACCACATAGCGACAACGAGCAGAATGCTCCCACCACACTGCACGACACTGTCACCAACAATGCTGCCTTTCCACGGGCAACATGCAACTCCTCATGGAAGAAAGCCGTACTCACCTCATGCAGCGAAATCAACGAAGTCAATGCCGCAAGCGACAACAATGCATAGAACGCCAAGGAGATAATATATCCCAATATGGGCATACCTCCAAAAGCCTGTTGGAATACATTGGGAAGGGTGATGAAAATGAGCGACGGCCCACTATCGGGACTGACCCCAACGGAGAAAGCAGCGGGAAATATCATCAATCCCGCAAGTATAGCGACAAAGGTGTCGATGAGTCCTATCTGTACCGCTGACCTCAGGAGATTGGTCTGACGGCTGAAATATGATGCGTATGTACAGAGGCAACCCATACCGATGCTCATCGAATAAAACGCCTGTCCAAGGGCACCAAGAAGCACGTCGGGAGTAACCTTGGAGAAATCAGGCTTAAAGAGGAACTCTATACCCGCAATTGCATTAGGCAGCATACACGACGACACCACAAGCACAAGCAGCAGTATGAACAATGTGGGCATAAGCATCTTGGATGCCTTCTCGATACCGTCGCGCACACCGTTCTGTATCACGAGATGTGTGATGCCAAGGATGATCACTGTCCACAGTATCGGTTTCACGGGATTTGACGAGAACTCGGCAAAATACTGCTTGAAGAACTCAGGATCGCCCTGTAGATGCCCCATCACCGAGGCATAAACATATTGCAGGCACCATCCCGACACCACAGCATAATAGCTGGTGATGAGAAATCCCGTGATGACACTGAGATAGCCTATGGCTGCCCACACCTTGCTTCCCGACATCTTGCGGTAAGCGCGTGCAGTGTTGGATTGCGCATGCCTTCCGATAATAAACTCGCTGACCATACATGGGAGTCCAAGTATAATCACGCAAAGGATATAAAAAAATATAAAGGCAGCACCACCGTTTTCTCCTGTCATATATGGGAAACGCCATACGTTGCCCAACCCCACTGCACTACCCGCAGTGGCGAGAATAACACCAAGTTTACTGCCGAAATTTGCTCTTTCTTGCTGTGACATTTTAATTTTCTCTCTAATTTGCTTGCAAAAGTATAAATAATTTCTTAATTTTGCACGCAAATTGCAAAATAAGATGCAAAAAATGTGTCAAAAATACGTATTTAAATAAATAATGCTCAAAAAATGAAAGAAATTGTGGCTAAATTTGGAAATATTGTAAGGAAATACCCTGTATCGGTTTTCTTTTTCGTAGTTATATGGTATCTGTCGTTTTTCACTCCGCCGAAGACAGAACTGGATGAGGTGGCGTTCATCGACAAGTGGGTGCACGTGGCGATGTATGGAGGCACCTGCGGCACATTATGGATTGAATATCTCCTGCGCCACAAATGGCAATGCGACAGGCTTAAGCTCACCCTCTGGGCATGGGTTATGCCAATCCTGATGAGCGGTTGCATCGAACTGCTTCAGGAATACTGCACCAATGGCCGACGCAGTGGCGACTGGATAGACCTTGCCGCTAATGCCATCGGAGTCACCCTTGCCGCTTTCTTCGGTTTAGCTCTGAAGAAATTCCACTGACATGTAAAACTGAATTTTGGCACAATAGCCCTGAAAGGGCGACATAGGTTAGCACAGGGTGTAAACCCTGTGTGATATGTTTTCTATTCTCCCTCCCCCTCCCTCCCGACGTCGGCGGGAGGGAGGGGGAGGAAGGAGAAGATGGTAAAAAAATGATAGGGCTTACGCCCTATCCTATGTTATGTCGCCCTTTCAGGTAGGGTGTTCAAAATAGATATTAAAATCTGCTCAAAAAAGTGTCTGTTTTCAGTGCTTTTATATTACTGATTTTTAACACTTTATAAAGCGAAATAGCTCTTTAGAAATTTGCATAACTCGCTGATTTTTAGTAACTTTCCAGAGTATTTAAAACATCCGAAGTTATGAAGAAAACAGCAAAAGACAAAGAGATAGAAAAGCTCAAAAAGCAGGTAGAAAAACTCAAATCAGAGAAGAAGTCTCTCAAACAGAAAGAAAAGTCTCTTAATGGAAAGTTATCCACAGCTCGGGCCATAATTGACAAGTATCACGATGCGCTTAAAAAAAAAGCGACACCGAAAGATCATTTGGACTCGGAAACCTTCGAATTAATGATGAGTCTATTGGACGACATCAGTACAAAACCCTGATGGTAGCCCTAAGCGTAGCATTCTACGCACGTCTGTCTATTGGTTCACGGCAAGTGGTTGAGATTTTCAACATCTTGAATGAGTTCATGGGTGATATATTTGGAAAGGTTCCTGCATATACAACCATAGGATACTGGGCTCAGGGGTTGGGCCTGAGCGTCTATAAGGAATCCTGCGGCCTCTTCAAAAACCGGCGCTATGCTCTGGTTGTTGACGAGAGTATGATGATTGGCAGTGAGAAACTCCTGCTTACGCTTGCCGTGTCAGCTGACAACGAGGGTCATTCCATTACAGAAAAAGACATTGTGATAGTCGATATCTCAATAGCAAAAAGCTGGAA
>JBJEAV010000428.1:0-6926 GCA_051869395.1 Prevotella sp. | reverse complement strand
GCGAGGTCGTCGCTCAGGGGCTCGTCACCCAAAGTCTGGGCGAGGAAGAACTTCCTCACCCTTGACTGGTATTTGCGGACCAGACTGTCGAAGGCGCGCTTGTTGTCGAACATCACCACCTGCGCAATCAGTGTCAAATCACTTATCGTACCCACTTTCTTTAACTTCTTTAACTCCTTTAACTTCTTTAACTTCTTTAACTCCCCAAAGATGAGATATTACTTGTTGGATTCGTCGGGATATACCTCCATATTGTCGGTCGGTTCTTCCTTTGCAGGCTCTTCCTCGGCATTGGGAGCTTCGTCTGCGGAGGCTTCTTCTGCGGAGTCTCCGGAATTGTCGGAATACCCAGTGCCATTGTTGTTGCGGTTGCTTGTCCATGCTATGAAAGCCTGTCCGGCTCCGTAGAGAGTGACGAGTACACCGATGGAGAATCCGAAGTCGCCCATCATCGTGTCGAGCAGCAGCATCAGTCCCAATCCGATGAAGAAGTGCATCACTCCCTTGCGCCATAGCGGGTCGTCGGTGGGCATAGAGGCGAGGATGCCGTTGCCTCGAGCCGGGGAATTACAATAATTGCTAGAATTATTAGAACTACTAGAATTCCTAAAATTTCCCGGATTCTGGGAATTATTAGCCCTTTGTTTCTTTGTAGAATATCCGAGCACGGAGTCGGGGATGGGCTGTCCGTTCTTCATAGCCATTTCGGCGAGCTTCAGCTTCTGCTGGCGGTTCTTGTATATGAAGTAGCAGATAATGAGGATGATAATCACCGGAGCCACCACGAATAATATTGCCACTATAGCTATAGGCAGGAAGACCGCAGCACCGAGATCGTTCATCACTTCTTTCAGTACTTTGAGGTCATCGTCCGAAGAGTACTGGTATGTGTATTCCTCGTCCTGGGAATCCTCGTCCTGGGCAGCTTCGCTCGTGGTGTCGGAGAATGCCACTACACCGTTGATAGTGTCATTGTCGATGGCGGCACTTACCTTAGCACTGTTCTTGTTAACCGTCACGTTTGCCGTTGTTCTCGGCGTGTGCCTGTGGCTTTGCGCCGAAGCGTCAGTCATTGGCATTGCCAGCAGTGTGGCGACTGACAGGAGAAGCATTAACTTTTTCATATCGTTCTTTTATTTAATTGTTCAACATTGTTTTATTGTTTTCTTTGTCCTTTTGACGTAGTGAAACACTGTTTGGTTGCAAAGTTACGAAAAAAAAGTGATTTTTTTGTAAGAAATACGTAGTTAATAGGTGAAAACTGCGTTTTTTTTCATAATTTTGCAGTCGATTATGGCAAGAATAGAAGAATTACCCGAATCATTCGTGAGTTATACCCGTGAGACGATGGGCGAGGAGTTGTTTGCCGCCTTCGTGTCTGCACTTGATGAGGAAGCCCCTGTGAGCATCCGCGTCAATAGGGCGAAGTGGAATGGCGGTGTGGTGCATGGCGAGCGTGTGCCTTGGTCGGCTGCCGGTTATTACCTGCCCGACCGTCCCAACTTCACCTTCGACCCCCTGCTGCATGCGGGGTGTTATTATGTCCAGGAAGCCTCGTCGATGTTTGTCGAGCAGGCACTTGGACAGTATGTCACCGAGCCTGTGGAGATGCTTGACATGTGTGCCGCCCCGGGAGGAAAGTCGCTTGCGGCTATATCCACCCTGCCCGAGGGCAGTTGGCTGATGAGCAACGAGCCTATACGCCAGCGTGCTTCTGTATTGGCAGAGAACGTGAGCAAGTGGGGTTCTGAACGTATGGTAGTCGTGAATAACTATCCTGAGCAGATAAGCAAGAGCAAGCTGAAGTTCGACGTGATACTGTGCGACGTGCCTTGTTCGGGCGAGGGCATGTTCCGCAAGGATGCCCAGGCTATAAGGGAATGGAGCGTGCAGAACGTTGAGAAATGCCGACAGTTGCAGCGCGAGATAGTGGCTGAGGCATGGAAATGCCTGCGTCCGGGGGGATTGCTTGTATATAGTACATGCACGTTCAACACCCGCGAGAATGAGGAGAACGTGAGATGGATTATGGACGAGTATGGAGCGGAGCTTCTGCCTGTGAATGTCCGTGAGGAATGGAATATCGTGGGTTCGCTGTTGGCTGGATTTGATGGACCGGTATATCGGTTTATTCCCGGAGTGACCCGTGGCGAGGGTATCTTTATGGCTGTGATGAGAAAGGAGGGGGAGTGGAAAGCTCAGAAAAAACCGTCGCTCGACAAACTGCCTCCGACGCTTCACCGTATGGAACTGACGAGACTAAGTGGTGAGGGGAAAGACACTGCGCCAAGGGTGGAAATAGACTATGACACGGCTATAGCATACCTGCGACGCGAGGCTATCCGACTGCCGGATGAGGCTCCGAGGGGAATCATTACCCTGACATACCGCGGAACTGCAATCGGACAGGCAAAGAACATCGGAAACCGTGCAAATAACCTCTATCCAAAGGAATGGAGAATCAAAAGCACTCACGTGCCGGAGGAGAGGGGGGAGGTATTGAAAAATTGAAAGATTGAAAAATTGAAAGATTGAAAAATTGAAAGATTGAAAAATTGAAAAATTAAAGAATTAAGATAGATAATCGAGTTATGAGGCAATACTTGGAACTGCTCGACCGCATACTGACGGAGGGCGTGAAGAAAGAGGACAGGACGGGCACTGGCACCGTCAGTATCTTCGGAAATCAGATGAGATTCAATCTGGAGGAGGGATTCCCGCTCCTCACGACAAAGAAACTGCATCTCAAGTCGATAATATATGAACTGCTGTGGTTCTTGAGGGGAGACACTAATATCAAGTATCTGAAAGAACATGGAGTGAGCATCTGGGACGAGTGGGCAGACGAAAACGGTGACCTCGGTCCTGTGTATGGACACCAGTGGCGATCTTGGCCCGACGAAAACGGAGGCACTATCGACCAGATAACGAATGTTGTGAATCAGATCAGAAACAATCCCAATTCACGACGCATGATTGTCAGTGCATGGAATGTGGCTGAAGTGGAGCGTATGGCTCTGCCTCCTTGTCACACTATGTTCCAGTTTTATGTAGCCAACGGCAGATTGAGCCTCCAGCTCTACCAGCGCTCGGCAGACACATTCCTCGGTGTGCCTTTCAACATCGCGTCCTATGCCTTGCTCTTACAGATGATGGCACAGGTGACTGGACTGAAGGCTGGGGACTTCATACATACGACGGGTGACACCCACCTCTATCTTAACCATATTGAGCAGGCGAAACTGCAACTGACGCGCACTCCGCGCCCATTGCCGAGAATGGTGATAAACCCCGATGTAAAGGATATCTTCGACTTCAAATACGAGGATTTCCAACTCGAAGGCTATGACCCATGGCCGCATATCAAAGCTGCGGTGTCGGTGTGATTTTGGGGGAGTTAAAGGAGTTATAAGGAGTTAAAGGACGTATGAGAATTAACGTGATTGCAGCCGTGGCGAAAGACCGCGGCATTGGATTTGAGAATAAACTGCTGTATTGGTTGCCCAATGACCTTAAGCGATTTAAGTCACTTACAACCGGGCATACTATAATCATGGGACGCAACACCTTCCTGTCATTGCCCAAGGGGGCATTGCCCAACCGCCGCAATATCGTGCTCAGCCGCACACAGAAGGATTTCCCCGGATGCGAGTGCTATGAATCGCTCGACGAGGCTCTCAGGCATTGCACCATAGAGGAATGTCGCCAGCACGGCATCGAGGACGACGATATATATATAATAGGTGGAGCGAGCGTATATGCCCAGGCCATGGACATAGCCGACAGGCTTTGTCTGACAGAGATAGACGACACGCCGGAGAAAGCCGACGTTTTCTTTCCGCCATATAAAGAAGGATGGAAAGAGGAAATGCGCGAAGAGCATGACATTGACGAGCGTCATGCTCATCGCTACGCATTTGTTGATTATGTAAGGTGATTATTCCTCTTCTGTTACAGGTATGTTCACTATAGGAATCTGCCTGTTTATGGCAGTATTGAACGAGATGATGGATTCGCTTCTTGCCAAGCCTAATGGCTGGAGCTTATCGTGGATGATATTGAGCAGGTGGTGGTTGTTGAGGGCGTAGATTTTGATGAACAGGTCAAAATCTCCCGTGGTGTAGTGACATTCCACCACCTCGGGTATCTTCTGCAGCTCTTCCACCACAATGTCAAAGTTCTCAGGGTTCCTTAGGTTAAGGCCTATGTAGGCACACGTCTCATAGCCGATTTTCTCAGGGTCAACGATGAACTTTGAACCCTTGATGATTCCGGCATTCGACAGTTTCTGAATGCGCTGGTGGATGGCGGCTCCGCTCACGTTACAGGCTCTTGCCACCTCCAGGAAAGGCACTCGCGCATCCTCTGCAATCATAGTCAGAATCTGCTTGTCAAGTTTGTCAATCTTCTGGTTTGCCATTTTTTTTCTTATATTTTTTATTAGTGGTGCAAAGTTACAAAATTAATTTGCATCTACAATAAAATTATAAGCATTTTTATGAAAAAAGATGGAAATTGACACACTTTTACTTTTTAACGGGTGTTTCTTTCTTTCCCGAATATAGTATTTTGAGGGCATTGGCTCTTCTGAGTGATTGCTTCACATCTGTAATCACTCCCATGTTTGCCTTTCTGTCAGCCTTGATGCTCACGGTCATCTTCTTCACGTCCTCGGGTGACATTCTCTTTCGCTCGGCTGCAATGAAGTCTTCCACTTCCGATGCATCCACAATCCTGTCGTTCACCTGCACCACGTCCTGCTGTCCCCCTTTAAACGGCTTGCCGATGTAGATATGCGACACGGTGGATTTCTTGGTCAGCCTCTCTAATTTTGTACCTTGTGGCTCCTGGAATTTCACCTTCATCTGGTTTTCCTTCATGTGAGTGACAATCATAAAGAAAAAGAGTACTGTGAAGATGAGGTCGGGCAGGGATGCCGTGTTGAGTCCCGGTACGTTGTGGTCGCGTCTTTTGAACATGCTCATTGCTCACCTCCTTCCGTTGGCTCCGCCTCCGAGATTCTCTGGGGGCAAATGCGCGCAATGGCATCTCGCTGTTCCTGTGAGCATTGGCTATAAGGAATCTTGTATTCCTTGCGGGCAATGTTCTCCCTGACTGCCGTATATGCGTTAACGATGGCGTTTTGCATGGAGAAATATGCCTCATAGCTGCTGTGCCTGTCTGCCATCACCGAAATGACGTGCTTCTTGCCGCGCTCAGTGATGAACTGCGTCACCTTACCCGTGAGTTGGCTTGCCGTCACCGTGTCGTTGTCGCATGTCAAACGGTTTTCGGCGTCTATTCGTATGTTCATAAGGTCTTCGCGCTTCACGTCCATCTGTTTCTGCTCGTTTTTCTGCGGCATGGGAGGCAGATAGCGTGTCAGTCCCTCGTCGGTGTCGAGTGACGTGGTGACGAGGAAGAATATCAGCAACATAAACGAGATGTCTGCCGTTGACGTAGTGTTGAGTGCCGGTATCTTGCGGTCTTTTTTCTTTCCGAACAGCATAGTGGATAAATTACGTTACTTTGACCTTCGGGAATAGCCTGACATACCGAATGTCACGGCAATGACTGCCAACAAGATCATCACTCCCGACGAAACAATGAACATGTCGGAGAGCCGCAGCCATATAGTCTCGGTGAAGAGTTTTCCGTTCACCTTGATAGGCTCTGTTGAGGCACAGGCGAATGTGATTACTAAAAGTAGGGCTGTAACGACCCATGTGGCGGTGGTTATGCGTGCTGTGGGCACACCGTTCTCCACGCTTCCTTGTCGGCTTCGCGTCCTGATGCCGTGTATGGCGGAAAAGATTGCCACTCCCACAGCCACGGCAGTCAACAGATAAACATATCCCAAAAGCATGTCCGTCAGCATGGGGGCGTTGAAGTCAGCGTCCTCCTCATACGGCATGTCATACCCCACGAGCCAGAACAACGCGAACACCACGGCAGATACAGCCACCAGGCAAATCTTGAGCCATGACTGCCAATTGTTGACAATCCCCCTTTTCTTCATCTCTTCTTGTATTTTGTTATACCGTCGAGCAGTGTGATTGCCGATTCCTCCATTTGTGAGGTGATGTGCTCAATCTTCGACACGATATAGTTGTAGAACAACTGAAGCACAAGTGCCACGATAATACCGAAGATGGTGGTGATGAGAGCCACCTTCATGCCCGAGGCAACGATTGTTGCACTGATGTCGCCAGCCACACGGATGTCGTCGAAAGCCATGACCATACCAATCACCGTGCCGAGGAATCCAAGTGAGGGCGCAATGGTGATACAGAGCTTTATCCACGAGCAGCCTCGCTCGAGATTAGCCATCTGCACTGCACCGTATGATACCACGGAACGCTCGATGTTCTCAATCTTCTCGCCTATGCGCAGAATCCCTTGGTAACATATCGAAGCCACCGGTCCGCGGGTGTTGCGGCAGATGTCCTTGGCACCCTCGATGTCGTCCTCCTCAATCTTGCGACAGATGGTTTCCATGAGTTTCTTGGCGTTGATTTCCGAAAGGGTGAGGTAGATGATGCGCTCTATGCAGAAGGCGAGTCCAATGACAAGGGCCAATGCCACGAGCGACATGAATCCCGCACTGCCCTCAATGAACTTCGACTTCAGTTCCTTGTGCAGCCCTCCCGTTTCTTCTGCCGCAATAAGTTCATCATCGGCAACGAAATCAGTTGCCGCCGAATCGGCGACAGCAGCCTGAGCAGTAATTTCCGTGGAATCCACTTTTGAAATATTGGTGGAGTCAGCCACGGCGGTTGCCGGGCATAGTGTTGTAATAACAATGATTGCCGCTGAGACAATCCACAATCTGATGTATTTCATAATTGGATAAAAAGCGGAGAGAACAGGATTCGAACCTGCGAACCGGTTTTGCCGGTTACACGCTTTCCAGGCGTGCCTCTTCA
>JBJEAV010000427.1:0-6933 GCA_051869395.1 Prevotella sp. | reverse complement strand
GAGAGGTCGTAGATGCTTTCTATGCTATGGGAACCGTTGGTGTTAACCCCTTCAATGCCTGTCGGCTGGTATTCCACGATATTCTTGAACTGTCCCCAGTATGGGTCGCCCTCATAAAGGCCCTTTGTTCCCGCAGGCACATAGAGAGTGGCAGTGTCGAAGAGGGCTTCCTCGAAAGGCATCGCACCTGGAGTCACGACCTTCTCCGAGCGCAGATAGATAGACTTGATTGCGTCACAAGCATAGAACACGTATGCTTCCCATGTCTCCACGCCGCTTCCGATAACCACTGTCTCGAGCGTTTCGCTATATGCACATGCCTGATAGCTCAAGGTCTTCACTCCGTCGGGAATGACAAGCGTCGTGGCATGGAGGCTTGATGCAGCTTCTTCCTTAATATTCGTAACAGTCTCAGGGATGATGTAGTTGTCGTGATAGCACGGCATAAGCAAAAGCTCAGTCCTGTCCTTGCTAAGCAACATTCCGTTTTCCAAGACAAAGTTGGTATTTCCCTCGCCAAGGGTTATCTCCTTGAGGTTCTCGGCAAAGACCATGAAAGACATGCCTATCGACTTGACACTCGACGGGATGTGGATTGATGATACACTGATACAGCCAAAGGCCATCGTTCCGATGCTCTCAAGCCCTTCGGGCAGCGTCAGCGATGTCACTGCGGCAGCTGCATACAAGGCAGAGTCGTCGATTGTTTTCACCGTTGAAGGAATCACCACTTCTATACTTTCATTCCAGTCGGTTGCGCCCAAAAGATAGAGGAACCTCGTCTTGTCGGCGGAAAGAAGCATATTGCCCTCCATGACAAAGTGCTTGTTGGCGGCATCCAGATTCAGCTCTTCCAAATCGTAATTGAGCGTGAATGCCTCAGCCCCTATTTCCTCCACGGATGCCGGGATATTCAGCGACCTGAGCTTCCACACACCGCAGAATGCCCTGCGATTGATTTTCTTCAGCGTTGAAGGCAGTGTTATACTGTTGACGGTTCTCATGGCGAAACTGAATTCTCCTACCTCCGTCACCGGATAGGTGACACCATCCACCGTAATCTCTTCGGGAATCACAATGTCACCACTGTAAAACGGGCACAACTCGACGTGCTCATCGCCAATTCCATAAGAATCATTCACTACTGTAGCAGTCATGTCCTGCTTGTTGAGGTCGTATGCGATGCCATCCACCACTACCGACGAGGCACTGGCCTTGCCTGTATATGTGTCGATACCCGCCAATGAATATTCCCTGATGTTGGCAAACTGATTCCAATTCTCCGCAGCGGCATATTTCTGCTTTGCCCCCTCGGGAACGAAAAGCGTGGTGGTGGACATATGTTCATAATCCATAAATATGCCTTCAGACAAAACTACAGGCTCGGGATTACGTGAGAATATCGACTTAAGGGCATCGTTGCCTCCAAATGCCAAAAATCCTATATTATTCACCCCACTGCCTATTACAATAGTCTTGAGATTATCATTGTTGTGGACTGCATGTTTGCTCACCTCTTCCACATTGTTAGGGATGACGAGAGTGCGAAGGTCGGTATTGGTTATCGCTCCATAGTCGATATACTTGACAGTCTTGGGAATACTTAATAAAGTGTGACCGACTGACACCTTAAGGAGTTTGCTGACATCCTTGTTGTATAACACACCATCAACAGACTTGAAAAAAGGATTAGCCTCCGACACTGATATCTCGTTGAGTTTTTCCGTATCGGCAAGGAAACCTATGCCTAAGTCGCTGACAGTAGAAGGTATCGTGATAGAGGAAATATCGGTGTTTTCAAACGCAAGACCTCCTATCTTCTCAAGCCCCTCTGGCAGCGTCAGAGACTTCAACGCCCGACAGCCACACATCGCATAGTCGTCGATTGTCCTGACTGTGGAAGGCAGAGCAATGTTGATTGTCTCTTCCTCGTCGTATGCCCCCGTCAGACAGAGCACCCTTGACTTGTCGGCAGTCATCAGCATCCCCTGTTCAATGCAGAAATGCTGATTTCCCTCTTCCACAATAATGCTTTTAAGTTCATAGCAGAAAACGAAGCATGTCTTGCCTATTTCCTCCACCGATGCAGGGATGGTAAGCGATGTAATGCCACGCGTCAAACCAAAAGCTTCGTCGCCTATCTTCTTCAATGACGACGGCAATGTGATGCTGTTAATTGTCCTGACGCAGAAAGCCCTATTGCCAATCTCTGTCACAGCATATTGCGTACCCTCAACAGCGATTGACGTCGGTATGACGATGTCGCCCGAATATGGGTCGCATAGTTGCTGACGGTTGTTGTCTTCATCTGTATAGTAATCCTCTATGACGGTGGCTGTCTTGTTCGTCTTGTCTATTTTGTAGGCGATGCCGTCAACCGCAACACGGTCGGCCGTTGAGCCACTGGATGTCTGGGCTTGCGCCCAACTGCATGTCATCAGCATTGTGATGAACATTACGAGTAATGTTGTCAATCTCTTCATATCTATTTATTTTTGGTTCAGTATTTTTATCGACTTATTATTCCTTTTCACAATATTTACACCATGGCGCAAGTCCTTGCTTGCAGCACCGCCAAGGCTATAAATATTACTGATAGTGTTCTTCTCTGCCATGACTTCGGGCGAGGTAATGCCAGTAGCCGACAATCCCTTCACTGCAAAGAAATCCTTCCACACGTCGGCTGCCTTATATGCATCGAGAGAGGCATCGGGAACATAGAGAGTGGCGGCGGTCTTGACGGCGTCGTCGAAACTGTATTCCTCTGCCAATGGCGGCTCCTGGGCATTGCAAATTACAGATGTAAGAGCCTTACATTCGTAGAAATTACCAGATGACAATATCTTCAACGATGCAGGCAGTATCACGCTCTTCAACGACCCGGACATGATAAATATGCAACGATACATCTCGGTGAGGGATGTATTTGAGAGATCGACACTTTCGGCAGGTATTCCCTGAAAGCAGAACTCACCCACACGCTCGATACCGTCGGGCAGAGACACTGACTCAAGACCAGTCTCGGCAAAGGCGGCATATTTGAGGTACTTCACTGTGGAAGGCAATGTAATCTGCGTCAGTGAGGGACAATAGACAAATGAGAAGTGACCTATTTCCTCCAGGCCATCTGGAAGTGACACGGATTTCAGATTCTCACAATTCGAAGCGAAACTGTATGGCAATGCCTTGACATGAGCCTTGATGTCGATGCTCTCCAAGTTGGGACATTCAGTGAAGACATTCTTTCCAATCTCTTCTACCTGCTCCGGTATCACAATAGACTCAATACCCGAACTGGCAAATGCCTCGTCGCCAATGGTCTTCACTCCCTCGGGGATAGATACAGCCTTAAGGTTGGTGCATCTTACGAAAGTCCTTGGGGGGATGGCGGTGATGCCTGACGGCAATGTGATATTTTCAAGAGAGGTCATTCCTTCGAAAGCGTACTTTGGCAACTTTGTCAGTCCTGCGGGCAGTGTCAGGGTCGTCACTTTGTTCATTGCCCTAACATCAAACTTGGTGCATGAGTTTGGAATGACCAGTTGAGTGATGCCTGAATTGCCAAATGCATATTCACCAATCTCCTCCAAACCCTCGGGCAACGTGATTTCCGTCAGTGCAAAGCAATTATAGAAAGCATTTTCGCCAATAACCTTCAATGACTGAGGCAACACAACCGACGGGAGACTCTCACAATGCATAAAACAACCGTAGGGCAATGTCTCTATCGACTCGGGGATAGTGACCTTCTCCAACTTATTTGCGCTGTTGAAGGCCTGCTCGCCCAACTGCCTTAAAGTTGAAGGAGTGACTATCTCTTTTACTGTGGATTCATAGAATGCATCCTGAGAGATGGCTGTAAGTCCTTCGGGCAGGATAATCTTGTCTGCTTCGATAGACCTGAGCGATCCAACACCTAATGCCGTTATGCCTTCGGGGATGGTGAGTACACCGTCTTCCACCATTGTGGGGTCAACCTCCAAGAGCACCCTCGAACCGTCCTTTCGATTGTTGACAAACATCTTATCCACAATCTCCACCCCGTTTCCTTCGCCCTCAAACGCATAACCGGCAAGAGAGCTAAAGTCCTGTCGGCCTTCGATGACATCAATGCTCTTGGGTATTCTCAATACCATAGTGCCATTGTCATTCGAGGCAATCCTCTCGCCTATCCTCTCCACAGACTCGGGCAAATAAAGCAATTCGAGCGAATTGCATCGCAGGAAGGCATAGTTGTCGATGTTCTTCAAGCCTTCGGGCAGACTTATTGAGGTCAAGCCAGAAAATCCAAAAGCCCACTCGCCAATCGACTTGACTGTAGAAGGCAATGTGACAGACGTAAGGTTTTTACATGAATAGAAAGCATTTCCGCCGATGGTCTCCAAACCCTCAGGCAGGGAGACATTAGTGAGCTTCTTACAGCCGGAGAAAGCACCCGCGCCTATCTCCTTGACACCTGAAGGCAGGGTTATTTCGGTAATCTTGGTATTACAGAGAATCCATGCCGGCACAGTGGTGATATTAGCAGGAAATGTGAACGACGTAAGTTTTGCACCCTCAAATGCAAATTCGCCTATCTCCTCAATACCCTCTGGCAAGGTGACGGCAGTTAAACCTGTGTTGCTGAATGCGTGCGCTCCTATCGACTTGAGCGTAGAAGGGAGGGATATGGACGTCAGTCTGACACAAAAATCGAATGCACAGTCTCCAATCTTCTCAAGTTGTGACGGAAGAGTGACTGATGTCAGCGACATATTGGAAAAGAAAGCGTAATCGCCAATAACCTTAACTCCATCAGGGATTACGACAGACTCAAATCCTAACTTGTAGAACGCGTGAGAACCTATCTCCTCGAGCTGTTCGGGCAATGTGATTGACTTGATTCCAGAGCCATAGAAAGCATAATTGCCTATACGACGAATGGTGTTTGGCAATGTGACACTGTTGATCTCATAACCGAACGTATTGTCGCCGATGGATGTCACGGTATATGTCTCACCGTCGGCTTCCACAGTCTCGGGGATCACTATATCCATCTCCCGGGTGTCGTGATAATCTGAGCATCTCACTTCCGCAGTACCATCGTCAAAGCAATGGTAAAGCAAATAATCTTGATAGATGTCCTTGTCGGCATAAACACCGACGCTCATCGCCAACAGCAATGAAACAGACATTAACCTTTTCATAAATGTTGATAATCTTTTCATACTAAACTCTATTTTATTTATATAATGTAACTCAAGTTTCTGAAGTAAAAAACTGTGCGCTCCCAAAGGCATCCGCATCCCCATCCACACCGGTCAAATACATTTGGCTTAACTCCTTTAACTCCTTAACTCCTTATCTCCTTAACTCCTTCTAAAACAACTCCTAAAAACTCAACTCCTCCCAGCAAAATAATATTCCCTCGGACTCACTCCCTTCACCTTCTGGAATGCTCGGTTGAAAGTCGATTTGGAGTTGAAGCCGCTCATCTCTGCCACCTTCACCATCGACTTCCTGCCCTCCTCGGGCATTGCGTCGATTATACGGCACGCCTCGGCTATGCGGAAGGCATTGATATAGTCATAGAAGGAGGTGTGAAGGGTGTTGTTGAAATAGTCGGAGAGATAGGTCTTGTTCGACCCTATCGCCTGAGCCACATCGCCCAACGAAAGCTTCGGATTGAGATATATCTTACCTTCACCCATCACTTGGCGCAGCCTTGCCTCCAATATCTCGTCGCGACTTGCGGATGAACACTGCTCTTCACTCTCCGCCTCCACCATGTCTGACCCATACTCACCACCGTCTTCAAGACTCTCCATTGAGAGCGTCTTCCTCGGCAAGATTATCCTCATTACCCTATGACGCCGTGCAAACATGAATAGGAATGTCCACAGCACTATGGAGAACAAGTTATAAAGCGACTCGCTCAGCCATGTGGTCTCGTCGAAGGCAATGATATAGAAAAACAACGTGAAGAAATACACCACGCACGAGACAGTGACCCACCTCACGTCGATATGCTCCGTATAAGAATAGTTGGCGGCAATCAAACGGTGGTATCTCGCGGCGAATTTCAGCACATACACTATCGTTATGAGCGACATGGAATATGCCACTGCCATGGCGCAAAAAACCACGATTTCATCGGGAAAAACCGCAAAAATCGGTATAAATACCGATTGCACGCCCAAGGCATAAAGAAGCTGCCTCGTGGTAATCGCCCCGGGCTTCGTGGCCTCAATGAAGAAGGCGCATATCAGGGGCAGGAACAGGAGGTCGATGGTTATCACCTGGTCATTCAGCCTCATGGAGTTCTTCCATAGGTCAAACAGGAACACGGAGTCCTTTAAGTGACTGAAAGCCAGAAAGACAGTGGCATAAAACAGCAGCCTCATCATCCTGTTGCGCCTCTGATAGGCATACAGCTTGAAGCACCAAAAGATGAAGAAGAGCGTTATCGCTCCCCGCATATAATGGGCAAATGCCTCGATAGTAGGTAATGTTTGTTCCATCTGCAATTTCTTATAAGTTGTATGCAAAATATCATAAAATTCTATGCAAAGATATAAAAAAAAGCCGAAACCACCCTCTTTTAGCCTACTTTTTCTCCCCAAACCGTCAAAAAATAAAACGATTGACACGTTTTTGATTTGATGACACGTTTTTGGGGCATAAAAAGAGAGGGGCATCAGGAATTGAATCCCGATGTCCCTCTCTAATCATAGAACAGCTCGACTAAGCGTCGTTGTCATCAATGACGAAATCTTCATCGCCATTATCGATGACTTCATCGCTGCCATCGCCACCATCGCCGCCGTTCTCATCGCCGCCGATTACGGGTGGAAGCTCTTCGTCGCTGCCGCTGTCAGAGCCGGAATTTCCAGAACCGCCAGTGCCGCCTGAATTATCCGAACCGCCTGAATTATCCGAACCACCTGAATTTTC
>JBJEAV010000426.1:2741-7004 GCA_051869395.1 Prevotella sp. | reverse complement strand
GGGGATGCGGATGCCATAGCCCTGAAAGGGCGACATAACATAGGATAGGGCGTAAGCCCTATCTGTAACGCCATCCCCATCCCCCCCTCCCCCCTCCCTCCCGCCGACGGCGGGAGGGAGGGGGGAGGGGGGAAAAAACGCATAATACACAGGGGTTACACCCTGTGCTAATCTATGTCGCCCTTACAGGGCTATCTAATCTATGTCGCCCTTTCAGGGCTATCTTTAAAATAAAATGAATTATGACGATTGTATTGACGATATTGGTGTATTTTGCGGCTTTATATGTATTCAGCCGCTTGATGACGGGACGGAAGGCTAACAACGACGCTTTCTTCCGCGGAAACCGCAAGTCACCTTGGTATATGGTGGCGTTCGGGATGGTGGGGGCTTCCATCTCGGGAGTGACCTTCGTGTCAGTGCCGGGAATGGTGACGAGGATGGACATGACATACCTTCAGACATGCCTCGGATTCATCCTCGGATATTTCGCCGTGGCATTCCTGCTGCTGCCAGTATATTACCGGCATAACCTCACCACAATATACTCCTATCTCGGCACACGGCTCGGGAGGCAGTCATACAAGACAGGGGCATGGTTTTTCCTCCTGTCCAAGATTATCGGCGCATCAGTGAGGTTCTTTGTCGTATGTATCATTCTCCACGACTATGTGTTTGCGCCTATTGGCATCCCGTTTTGGCTGACCGTCATAGTTATGGTGGCACTGATTTGGCTCTACACCCGCAACGGCGGAATAAAGACATTGGTATGGACCGACACTTTCCAGACCACCTGCCTCTTCGGTGCCCTGATACTTATAACCGTCAATGTAGCATCGTCCTTGGGCATGAATATCACAGAAGCATACCATGCCGTCAGCGATAGCGGGATGAGCCGCGTCTTTGTCTTCGACGACGCAAAATCCACACAGTATTTCTGGAAACAGTTCCTCAGCGGTATCTTCATAGTGATAGTGATGACGGGACTCGACCAGGACATGATGCAGAAAAACCTGACCTGCAAGACATTGAGCGAGGCACAGAAGGACATGTGTACTTACGGATTTGCCTTTGTTCCCGCCAATGCCCTCTTCCTCGCACTTGGAGTGCTGCTCGTGATGCTCGCCACAAAGACTGGCAACGCATTGCCTGCATCGGGCGACGCACTGCTGCCTATGTTTGCCGCTTCGGGACAAATGGGCGAAACGGTTGTGGTGCTGTTCACAATCGGAATAGTGGCTGCCTCGTTCAGCAGTGCCGACTCTGCCTTGACCGCCCTTACAACAAGCGTGTGCGTGGATGTCATGGAGAAACAGGACGACGAACGTCTTCGCCGTCGTGTTCATCTGTTGTTATGCGTGCTTTTCGTGGTGTTCATCCTTTCGTTCAAGATGGTCAACTCAACGAGCGTGATAGATGCCATATATATAATATGTTCATATACCTACGGCCCATTGCTCGGACTATTCGCTTTCGCCCTACTGTACCCCAAGCTGAAGCCGTGGGATGCCGCCGTGCCCTATATAGCCGTGGCCTCTCCCCTGCTCTGCTATGCCATCGACACCATGACACAGACGCTGTGGGGCTATAAGTTCGGATATGAACTGCTGATGCTCAACGGCATACTTACTGTTGTTGGTTTGCTATGCTCTCGATATATTCAGAAGGCTGCATGCCAAACTCCTTCTTGAAGATAGTGGAGAAATATTTCGGGTCCTTATATCCTACACTGTAAGCCAAGTCGCTGACTCTAATCCCCGGAGTGTTCTTCGCCAAACGGCAGGCCTCCTTCATCCTTATGTCGCGGATGAAGCTCGTGGCGTTCATTCCTGTCACGGCCCTTAGCTTGTTGTATAGCGAAGACGCGCTCATGCCCATGTCAGAAGCGAAGCTCTCCCTGTCGTAGTCGGCATCGTCGAGATGATTGTGCACACAAGCCACTGCCTTGTCGAGGAATTCATTGTCGGGCGACGGCATCGTCACGTTCTTCACCTTAACTTCCTCTATGCTCTGCAGCTTGAACTCACGGCTGATGCGCTGGCGGTTTGCAATCAGGTTGTCGATGCGCAACTGCAATTCCTTCATCTTGAAAGGCTTGGTCATATAGTCGTCGGCACCAACCGTCAGTGCCTCCATCTTGTCCGACTCCTGCGCCTTGGCTGTGAGCATGATGATGGGCAAATGACGGTAGTCAACACTGCTCTTCACATATTTCACAAGTTCATAGCCGTCCATCACCGGCATCATCACGTCGGATATGATAAGGTCGAGTTCCGTCTTTTCAATCACTTCCACGGCTTCGCCACCATGTCGTGCCGTTTCCACCTTATACTTCTTTGACAGCAAATGCTTCATCAGCATCAGCAACTCCACATTGTCCTCAACAATAAGCACGGTATATACATCCTCATCGGAGGTATCGGAAGAATCATTCGATTTCATCGGTGCTGATGGCTCATTTTTGCTGATTTTATCGGTGAGCACAAAGTCCTTGTCCAACAACGACTCTTCATCCCCTATATCAAGCACTGCCGACATGGGCTTGTTGATATCCACCTTGTTTTTCTCGTCAATTTGTGATTGGTCAAAGGATTCCTTGTTGATTGGCAGGGTGATATAGAATGTGGTTCCCTTACCCTCCTCGCTCTCGTATGAGATGGTGCCGTTGTTGAGAAACACCAGTTCTCGGGTCAGCGAGAGTCCCAATCCAGTGCCCATCGTGTTGAAACGCCGGTATTCGCCGTCGTAGAACAGTTCAAAGAGGTGTTTCTTGCGAGACTCGGGTATTCCACAGCCGTTGTCCCTTATTTCAATGAATATTTTATCATAACGGTCGTTGGTCCTCACATTGAGTTCCACGAGTCCGTTTTCCCCGGTTGTATATTTTGCTGAATTGGACAGCAGGTTGAAGATAATCTTGTCGAGCTTGTCGGTGTCAATCCATCCCATCATGCTCTCAGGTTTGCATTTCACGCTGAATTTCAGGTGTTTCTTTGCCATAAGCGGGATGATGGAGCGGGCAGTGTTGCGGATATATCCCATCACGTCTCCATGCGAGACGAGCAGCTTCAGTCTTCCGTCCTGCGCCTTTGTCGTTTCGAGAATCTGTTGCAACAGTCGCACTGATCTTTGGATATTGATTTCCATGAGGGCATACTGCAACTTGTGCTTGGGTTCCACCTCGCGCAGGTGTTCGATGGATGCCGACAATATAGTAAGAGGTGTAAGAAGTTCGTGGGTAATACTCGTGAACATCATGTTCATCTGGGCTTTCTGCCTTAGTTTAGAGTTACGCTGATTTAGCCTCATCACTATAAGTATAGCAATGATGAGGGCAATAGCAAGGATTTCTATGATATCTATTAACTCCATCTATATTTCTTTTACGCTGCGAAGTTACTACAAAATATTGAAAAAACATCATTTTTGATACGAAAAATTTGCTTAAACGTACATTTTGAGTTGAAAATGCGTGATTTTTGGTCGAAAATCCGTGATTCTATCGGAAAATCAACCTCAAATAACTTAGATTGAACGTTAGTTAGGAAATGTTTTCGTACCTTTGCATCGCAAACAAGAAAGAAAAAGTCTATACGTTATAAGAGTATTAATTTGAATATTAATGGTTAAGGTTTATGGTTGATTAATTTAGTTTTTAAAGTTAAAAAAGAACTTCGCTGTGAAGCGAGGTTCTTTTTAAAAAACAAACAAAGACCCTGTTATGATGCCAGTCACCTTTCTCTCAATAACCGAGGCTAAAACAAATGAGATTATTCACATGTTACACTTTAAATACCATATAATATGAACACTGTAATACTTGATTTCGACGGAACGTTAAATAAGACCTGTACTGCCATCAAGACAGTAAAGGACACACTTAAGGAGATGTACGCAATGGGCGTAACTCTTATCCTTGCAAGCAATCGCGACAAGGAGGCATTGGAGGCCATGCTTGATGACTTGAATCTCTCCAATCTCTTCTCTGTGATTGTATCGGCAGAAGACAACAAATCCGCTTCACATGACGAGAATATGGTCAGCAAGGTGCTGGAACATACTGACAGTGATCCTTCGCAGGTGCTGATTGTGGGTGAAAACTCGAATAACATCGCCCTTGGAAAACAAGCGGGAATCAAGACGTGCGCAGTGAAATGCAAAGGCATTAATGGCAATACAGCAGATGCCGACTATGTCATTGAAGACATCAGGGCATTGCTGGATATTGTGTAATTCAAGGAGTTAAGGAGTGAAGGAGTTAAG
>JBJEAV010000426.1:230-2641 GCA_051869395.1 Prevotella sp. | reverse complement strand
AAGGAGTTAAGAACGCCCTGAAAGGGCAACGAGCGCATAGCCCAGGGCAGAGCAAAGCGACACCCTGGGGTTGTTAACATAGGAAGTGAGAACGCCCTGAAAGGGCAAAAGCGTAATTACAGCAGAAAATAACGCTTTTGCCCTTTCAGGGCGTTTAAATGCAATAACATCAAAAAACCCAGGGCATTGCCCTGGGCTATGTGCTTTTGGGCTTTCAGCCCGAACTCGTAATCGGACATGTTTATAGTCCTTTAGCTATTCAGCAAATATCTCTCCGCCTCTATGGCTGCCTGACAGCCTGAGGCTGCTGCTGTGATAGCCTGACGGTATGTCGGGTCGGCAACGTCGCCGGCAACGAATACTCCGGGGAGCTTTGTTCGCGGTGTTCCGTCAATCTTCTTGAGATAGCCTACCTCGTCGGTGTCGAGCCACTCCTTGAATACGTCACTGTTGGGCTTATGACCGATGGCAAGGAAGAATCCGTCAATTGCTATATCCACCTTCTCCTCGTCAGGCTCACCCATACGCTTCACAAGATGAGCACCTTCCACACCATCCTCACCGAACAGGCCCACGGTGTTGTGCTCAAAGAGAATCTCTATCTTGTCATTGTTCATGACTCTCTCCTGCATCACCTTCGACGCACGAAGATAAGGTTTGCGCACGATGAGATAAACCTTCTTGGCAAGTCCTGCGAGATATAGCGCATCCTCACAAGCTGTGTCGCCTCCACCTACCACAGCCACAGTCTTCTTGCGATAGAAGAAACCGTCGCATGTGGCACAGGCAGAAACACCCAAACCATTATACTTGCGCTCGTCGTCGAGACCGAGATACTTGGCCGATGCGCCAGTGGCGATAATCACAGTGTCGGCCTTAATTACGTGTCCGTCCTCAACTGTCAGTGTATAAGGCTTTTCAGAGAAGTCTGCCTTGACAATGATGCCGTCGCGTATGTCAGCGCCGAAGTGTTCTGCCTGTTCACGGATGTCCATCATCATCTGGTTGCCGTCAACACCCTGGGGATAACCGGGGAAATTCTCTACAGTGGTGGTTTGCGTCAATTGTCCACCCGGTTGCAGGCCGCAGTACTCAACAGGCTGCAAATTGGCTCTCGACGCATAAATCGCTGCCGTGTATCCGGCAGGGCCGCTGCCAATGATAAGGCAACGGACATGTTCTGGGGATTGTGCCATATATTACTTAAGTTTCGCTTTTGCTCAACTATTCTAGTTAAAAGGAGTTATAAGAAGTTATTGCTCCCTGTGGTCGCTAAGGAAGATAAAAGACAATAGTAAAAGTCAGGCTTAAACATACGTCATTTATCTCCTTTTATCTTCACTTATCTCCTTTTTAAAACTTCCGAAAGTTGAGTATATTACATATTAAATATTCTCGTGAAGAAGCTGCTGTATGCGCTCCTCGATAGCCTCGATAGGTGCAGTAGGCTCAAAACGGTCAACCACCATACCACGCTTGTTGGTGAGGAACTTGGTGAAGTTCCACTTGATGTCAGGTTTCTGCTGGTAGTCAGGGTCATCCTTCTTCAGCATGTCATCAAGAATACCTGCCAACTTATGGTCCATGTTCCATCCCTGGAATCCCTTTTGTTCCTTGAGATACTTGAACAATGGGTCAGCATCGTCACCGTTAACCTTCACCTTCTTGAAACGCGGAAACTCCGTACCGTAGTTGAGCTTACAGAACTGGTGTATAGACTCGTCGGTACCGGGAGCCTGCTGTCCGAACTGGTTACATGGGAAATCAAGAATTTCGAAACCCTGGCTATGATATTTCTCATAAAGCCTTTCCAGTTCCTCATACTGCGGAGTGAATCCGCACTTAATGGCTGTGTTGACAATGAGCAGCACCTCGGGTGCATACTCCTTAAGAGCTACGCTCTTTCCTTTTCTGTCCTTGACAGAGAAATCAAAAATAGTACTCATTTTCTGTTCTTTGTATAAATGTAGTGCAAAGATACACCAAATAATGCAGAATACAAAGGATTTGCAAGTAATTTTTTATTCTTTAACTAAATATGGCACAAAATGTAATTTCTCAGACATATAGCCTCAATCGGACATATAGCCCATATCTAACATATAGCCCATATCTAACATATAGCCCATATCTAACATATAGCCCATATCTAACATATAGCCCTGAAAGGGCGACATAACATAGGATAGGGCGGAAGCCCTATCTACAATGGCCTCTCCCCTCCCCCTCCCCACGTGCCTTTGGCGCGTGGGGAGGGGGAGGGAAAAATTATATCGTCATACACAGGGTTACACCCTGTGCTAAGATATGTCGCCCTTACAGGGCTAGATGTGTCGCCCTTACAGGGCTAAAAATATGTCGCCCTTACAGGGCTAAAAATATGTCGCCCTTACAGGGCTAAAAATATGTCG
>JBJEAV010000426.1:0-130 GCA_051869395.1 Prevotella sp. | reverse complement strand
CCCTTGCAGGGCTAAAAATATGTCGCCCTTGCAGGGCTATAATAAACAGTAACACAGATAGTTCCAGAAAAAAATAAAGAGTGCATCGGATATATGCAACTATCCGACACACTCTTCGATTTAGTCCAAT
>JBJEAV010000425.1:0-1503 GCA_051869395.1 Prevotella sp. | reverse complement strand
GTGCCAGCGGCGCATTGGTGATTCCGGAAACAATCGATGGGTACCGGGTGACGAGTATCGGGGAGTATGCGTTCAAGCGCTGCAGCAGCCTGACGAGCGTCACAATCCCGGACAGTGTGACGAGCATTGGGGAATGGGCGTTCTCTGGCTGCAGCAGCTTGACCCAAATCAATGTAGCGGAAAAAAATGCTCAGTATGCCGCTGTTGATGGTGTTCTTTTCACCAAGGACAAGACAACGCTGATCTGCTGCCCGGGAGGAAAAATTGGAGAATACACCGTTCCCAGTAGCGTGAAAACAATCGGGGACTATGCGTTCAGTGAATGCCGCAGTCCGACAAGCGTCACAATCTCGGACAGCGTAACGAGCATCGGGAAGGATGCATTCTATTACTGCACCAACTTAACAAGTATCAAAATCCCGGACAGTGTGACAAGCATCGGAAATTCTGCATTTTGGGATTGTAACGCTCTAAAAAATGTTATGATTCCATGTAGCGTAACGAGTATTGGAGGCTTTGCGTTATCGAATTGCAAGAGTTTAATTCAAATTAATGTGGATGAGCGGAATCCTATATACACCTCGGTTGACGGAGTTCTCTTCAACAAAGATAAAAAGACTTTGATTTGCTATCCAGCAGGAATAGAGGGAGAATATGTCATCCCAAAGAGTGTAACGAGCATTGGAAATGGAGCATTCTCTGGCTGCAGTCATCTAACCAAAATCACGATTCCTGACAGTGTGACGAGTATAGGAGATGGATCATTCTATAATTGTAGCAGTTTAACCAGTATTAAGATTCCTGCCGGTGTTATTGGCATCGGGGAGGCCACTTTCTTGAATTGCAGCGGCCTGACTGGTATCAACATCCCGGACGGTGTGACGAACATTGGGAACGATGCATTTGGTTTCTGCACTAGTATGACCAGTATCAATATCCCGGACAGTGTAACAAGTATTGGCGAGGGAGCGTTTGAATACTGCAGTGCCCTAACCACTATTACGCTCCCCGACAAAGTGACGAGCATTGGGAGTCTTGTATTCTACAGTTGTAGCAATTTGACTCACATCACGATTCCGAAAGGTGTAACGAGCATCGAAGACGAATCGTTTTGGTGCTGTAGCAGTTTGACCAGCATCGTAATCCCGGACAGTGTGACAAAAATTGGGGATTGGGTATTCTATGGATGCCAGAATTTGACTGATGTATATTATGGAGGGAGTGAAGCAGACAAAGTATCCATGGGGATTGGCGAGGCGAATGAGGATTTGCTCAATGCCCAGTGGCACTTCAACTGGAATGGTTGGCCAACCGCTACACCAACAGTTCCCCCCACTGCCACTCCCACCGCAGTGCCTACTGTCCCCCCCACTGTCAAACCCACGGCGACACCGACGGCGAAGCCTACCACGAAGCCAACGGCCAAACCCACTGCCACCCCCAAGCCCACCGTGAAGACGACCCCGATGTACCGCCTTTACAACCCCAACAGCGGCGAGCACT
>JBJEAV010000424.1:0-1503 GCA_051869395.1 Prevotella sp. | reverse complement strand
AGATGTCGGATGAAGAAGATGCAGAAGAGGCAGGAGAGTCGGAGACTGTGGGCTGAGATATGCCAGTCGGGACGTTCTTCAGCTCGTCAGATGTCAGGAATATCCAACGCTGCTTCTCGGCTGTGTCGGCGATGTTGAATGTCGTGGCTACGGTGACTCCGTTGGAATTGGCCTGAAGGCAGCGGGGAGTCCAGTTGCTCTCGGGATGTATGAGCCAGTAGCCGCGGTAAACCGGACCGTTGAGAACCATCTGCACATCCTTGCGACCACGCATCAGCTGGAAGTCCTCGAAAGATCCGGGAGAGGCTGTGCTCGCCATCTTGATGCCGTTGATGCCGCTCTTGGTGTAACTGATATACTCACCTGTGGCGGCATTCTTAATCTGATAATACTGGTTCTCGGGAGTGAAGGTGACTGTCCAAGCCGCACTGTCGTTGGCAGCAACCTCCGCAGTAGTCATCTCGCGCCATTCCAAGTTGCCCTCTTTAGTCGGTATAAGATAAGAACTGAGCAGGCCGCGATCCTTCGACTCGTTCTTGATGTAGTATTTCTCATTGTCCTCATGGGCGAAGGCATAGTATGGACGCGAGAAACTTGACGATGTATGCTGCAAGCCGTCCTCGCCTAAAGCCTGGATAATCAGACTGTTGCCGATATACAGAAGTTCCTCGCCAGTGTCCTCATGCGCACCGTTGATGCCGTAGGGCCACATGTGCTGGTAGTCGCCGTTGAGCTTTGCCGACGGACTGTTGTCGAGGAATCTCACCACCTCAGTCACCCTCTCGCCGAGCCATGCCCCAGTGCCATAGCCCTCATTGTTATATGATTCACGCAGGTTATGACGGCTCCATTCAGTGTCTGCCCAAGGTATGACACCAGTGCCGTGCAGCAGTTCGTGCAGGATGGTGCCGGTGCGCTGATAGGAAGCATTGGCTCCCACCCTTATCCATCCTCCGTAAGAGCAGTCGGCAGTGGGCACTCCATCCACAAATCCCACGCTCGTATGGAATCCCGAGATGGAAGTGAGATTGTTCCAATATCCCACGGCATCCTTCACGGCATTAGTGATTCGCTCCTTCACTTCGGCAGAACCTCCGTCGCGTATGTCGTAAGTGATTGTGCCCTTGGGAATTGTGTAGAATTTGATGACTTCGCCGTAAGCCACTTCCCCCTCCTTGTCGATGGCATAGCCACGCATATAGTAGAGAGTTCCCGGCTTCAGTCCTTCAAGACAGAAGATAAAGCCGTTGTTGGTGAATTTCTTTGTTGTCTTGTTATCATCCACAGAAGGGTCGGGTGATTCCGACCAGCAGAATCCCTTTTCAACAGATCCTGTACCCTTGACAGTCATTCGTCCGAATGCCATCGTTGCTCCTCTTGCATACCGTGTGTCAGTTTTAACGGTTAAGCTACTTGCGCCCGCCATTGTCGCGGGCATTGCCAACATTGCCGAAAGGCAACAGGCTAACATTAAATTTTTCTTTTTCATAGTTGTAATAAATT
>JBJEAV010000423.1:0-1505 GCA_051869395.1 Prevotella sp. | reverse complement strand
AGTGTCAGAAACAAGACCAAAATGCCTTGGAAAAGTGTATTCCTCGTACTTGAACATTGGAAAGATACAGTTTCCGAACCTTTGGAATAATATAAAATACGTTAAATTTGTGAATTTATTCTCCGTCGTATTTGCGTAATATATAAATAATGAGTATCTTTGCGCCATTATTCATTTAACGTAACGCAAAATGCATAATTATGGTCAGGAATGAAAAGACAAAGAATCCTTTCGTGATAGAGGGGTATGTGTCGCAGGATTATTTCTGCGACCGTGAGAAGGAGACAGCGCTTCTGACGAGGCATCTGACAAATGGTTGCAACGTGACACTGATGGCTCCCAGACGTTTGGGGAAGTCGGGATTGGTGTTCAACTGTTTCAACCAGCGTGAGGTGCGCGATGCATACCATTGTATCTATGTTGACATATACGAGACTAAGAATCTTGATGAATTTGTATATGAATTGGGCAAGAGTATCCTTGCCGAGCTGCGCCCTAAAGGGCGTAAGGTTTGGGAGAACTTTCTGAATATACTTAGTTCGTTGAGGTCCATAATCTCATTCGACATCAATGGCAACCCGGAATGGAGTGTGGGCATTGGAGACATCACACTGCCGGATGTGACCCTTGACGAGATTTTCGCATATCTGAACAATGCGGACAAACCATGTTTAGTTGCTATTGACGAGTTTCAGACAATAGCTAACTATCCAGAAAAGACGGTAGAGGCATCACTGCGCAAGAGAATACAGAATTGCCATAATGCAAGTTTTGTATTCTCAGGCTCCAAACGCCATTTGGTGGCGCAGATGTTCACATCGCCGTCAAGACCGTTCTTCAACAGTTCGGCCATTATGGGACTTGAACCAATCGACCGAAATGTGTATTTCGACTTTGTTAATCGCCATCTCTCTAATATTGGAAAGGCCATTTCACGTGAGGCTTTTGATTATGTCTATGACACCTACCAAGGTGTGACATGGTATATACAATATGTGATGAATATGCTATACACATCCTTTTCTCCCAACAGTGTGTTCATCAAAGAAGATGTGGAGGGCGTTGTGGTTGACATACTCTCGCAGCATCGTTTTGCCTATCAGTCGCTTATGTATCAGTTGACTTCAAAGCAGAAGCAGGTTGTCATGGCTATTGCCCGTGAGGGGAAGGTCGCTTCTCTGATGTCGCAGTCTTTCCTAAAACGCTACAACTTGGGCGCAAGCACCGTGCAGGCTGCAGTAAAGACCTTGCTCGACCGTGATTTCATCACTTTCGATGAGGGCGAATATCAGCTCGGCGACCTTTTCTTGGCACAATATCTTGTGATGAACTCCAAGGGATAGTTCAGCAACATTTCATCGTCAATTGGCTGTCATTTCTTCATCCTCGACGTTTCAACTGCCTCGCGGTTCTTTGCCTTGTAGCCGCCGAAGCGGTAGGTGAAGGTGATGCCGGTGGTGGGATAGCAGGAGTATTTGCTGCGCATGTCCTGGCCTGCCCAATGG
>JBJEAV010000422.1:0-7024 GCA_051869395.1 Prevotella sp. | reverse complement strand
ATTCATGTGGTATTTGAACCAAATTGAACCAAATCTGTTTCGGAAATAATTAGTATATTTGCCGCCGAATATGGCAAAAAGCCAAATTACCATAAGTAAATCGACTAAAAACAAAGAATATTATGCAATGTCCTAAATGCGGAAACAGCAACATCAAGGCAGGACAGAAGTTCTGTATGAAATGCGGTCAACCTCTGTCGAGCAACATGAAGTCAGTGACTCCAAAGCCACAGGCTCCTGTAATGCCACAACGCCCTAAAATGCCACAGAAACCAGCTATGCCACAAAAGCCTAAGGCTCCTACGATGCCCAAAGCTCCCGAAAACAAGGGATTTATGGCAGACTTAGGAAGAGCCATAGGCAATGCCGTCTCTTTTGGTGCATTAAACCGTGATATTGAATCTCGGCAGCGTGAGGCTGTAAATTCACAGGCACGCGAGTCTCAGGATGCGATAAACGAAGCACAAAGGGCTCAACAGACGGCTGAACAGGCGCAGATAGCAGCCGAGAGGGAGGCCGAAAGGGCACGCGACCTGTTGGCTATGGAAGCCGTTGAGGGCATAGATGTCGTTAGGGGGCGTGCTATTTGGAATATCCAAGCAGGAGAAGTAGCCCGCCGTATCAGCGAACGCGAACTTGAAGAGATTGAAAAGCTGAAGGGCATCATAGTGCAGGAAGGGTGTTCTGCAATCATATTTGCCAATGGGGAATTGGTGGCAACACTTTCGTCTGGGGCATATCTTTTCTTTAAGTCTGTAGAAGAAGAACAGGCTGCAATAAGGGCTGCCGTTGAGCAAGCGGAGAAAGAATTGGATGAACAAGAACGAAGAGCACGCGAAGCACGTCGTAGATCTGACCCTACATTCCGCGAACTTGGCATTGTTGGCGAGGTAGGAAGGGCAGCCGCATGGGTTGGTCGCCTTATATTTGGTGAGAAGAAAGGTGAGCAGAAAGAGAAACAGAAAAAACGCAAGATAGACTACGCGAGAATACTGGCACGATTGACTCAGGCACCAGTGCTTTCTGTATATGTTGTCAGCAACCGATACATTACCATGACCTTCGGTGGAGAACTGAACCCAGAGGGAGGTATGGATTTCCGTCCATACACCATTCCAGTCGGCATACATGATGTTGAGATTGGTGTGTCGCTACAGATGCAGGTGACAGACATTCATGCTCTTGCCACAAACTATCTTGCCGACAATAGCAGTCTCACCACCATCCGTTTGCACCAACTTCTCAATGGTACAGTAGAGACCTTGTTGCGTCAAGCATTGCGAAACAATGATTACCAACAGACAGGATTGTCACTCGATGTCATTAATAATCTTAAAGCTCAGATACGACAGGCTATAAATGCCCAACTCTTTGGTATTGAATGTACGCAAGTGCTCAACATAACCGACAAAAACGAGGATTTTGAACGTTTCCGGAGTGTGGAGCGTGAACTTTACAATACGGAGCGAGAACTCGACTACATGCATCGCACAGGAGAATTCCGCAACCGCATGGAGAACGAGGAAAATGCTCAAAACATCCAGTCTACACGCAATGAGGAGGAACTGAGGTATGCGCTCCAGCAGATAAACAAAGATCAGATATTGCACGACGATGAGTTTGACAGTTTCATAAAACTCGTCTATAGCCAGCGACGCATTCGTGAAGCAAAGACCGACGAGGAAGAGTTTGAGGCTCTCGAAGACCTTCGCAGAAACCATCTTGTTAAAGAAAACGAGATGGAGGCTCTTGAGGATGCTCTTGCCCACGAGAAAATTCCTCGTCAGGAGATAACGCAGATTATGCGCATACAGAGCCAATTGAGAATTGATGAAGAGCGACTGAAGGCAGAGTGGGCTCTCGACGACTCGCGCACAGATCACGACTGGCAACGCGAAGACCTCGAACGTCGCCGTAACTGGGGTATTGAGGATGAGGAACGCGAACGTCAGTGGATGCAGGAAGAAAAGGAGTACGACCGCATGTTCAACCGTATGCAGAAAGAGGATGACTACGACTTCCAGAAGATGATGAGAATGAGAGAGGCGAATTGGGAAGATACACTTCGTATGGACAAACTCATTGCCGAACGTGAGATGCGTGCCGACCAACTGGAGGCTAATAGAGACCAACGACAGATAGACAAGCTGAAAGCCATGGCTGAGATGCAGGCGCAACTTGACGCACAACAGCAGAAGCATGAGCAACAGATGGCTTCAATAAGCTCAAATGAGCAGATGAATCGCGACAATCTCTTTGCAAATATGACAGCCGAACAGATTCGTGCCGCACAACTTTCACATCTCTCAGAAGAAGCACAGGTGGCGATGGCAAACGCATACAATGGCGAGAAGGAAGCTGACCTGTTGCGCCAGCAAGGCAAGGATAAGGAGGACATGATGAAAGAGATGCTTAAAATGCAGCAGGAAAACAATGCTGCACAGATGCAGACTATGATGCAGATGGCAGGAATGATAAAGGACACTGCAACAGGGGTTAGCGGTGCGATGCAAAACTCACAACAACAGCAGATAGACCGCCTGCAGAACGACAACCTGCACCAGCAGCAACGTCTGGACCATACACAGGACATGGCGATTGAAAACATATCCAAAGTGAGCAGTGCCGCTGCCGCCAATCCTAATGCCTTTGGAGGGCAGTCTGGCACTTCAACTCCTCCGCCTCCTCCAGTTGGTCTAACGGCAACACCCCAGGCTACGGCTCCGCAGCCTGAGCTGATAGAGTGCCAATGCTATCAATGCGGACACACCATCAAAGTGGCCGTAGGCACACCAAGTTGTCCCGACTGTGGTGCACCTTTCCAATGGTAATTAATATATAATAAGGTGAATGTATTATGAGTGATATCAGACTTGATGGCGATACGGCTGTGGTAGGTGGAGTACACAGTGATTCACACAACGTACAAAATAACTACACGACTAACAGCTCATCAAATACGACCAACAATAGTACGGTGAACAACAACACCGTATATGAGGCGCAGAAGACGCAGATGGAGATAATGCAGGACAATGAGAGCCAGTTCCTGCAGGCTGTCATCGACGCCTTTGGCGATGGCATACTCGACCAGAAGGAGCTTGCCCGCTTGAACCTGCTTGCACAGAAATGGCAGATAGCACCGGCACGTGCCAATGCCATAATCCAACAGGTGAGGAAAAACTCGACAATGCAGAAGGGGATACAAGGTAACGAATATCTTGCCTCGCAGATTCTGCAAGAGGTGTTCGATGCCATTCAGACTAATAAACAAGGAATATTACAGAACAAGTTCCGCACCATGAGGCAGGTGGCACTCACTTCGTCCGACCCTAACATGCATTTCTACTATCATCTGCTGCTTGCATCGCTATATCCCGAAAACTGTACTGTAGAGTTCATCAATAGTCGAAGTGACAACTATTGGCAACTCTATTGGACACACATAGCATATATTAAATTAGGTGGTATTGACAATGCAGCTGCCTTGTTGCCACGGTTAGGAGGCTTTGGCTGTCCTCAGGGCGATGTCGCTCTGCTTATGGCTATTGACAATATTTCGGAATACCGACGTTCGGGCAAGCAAGATTACTATCGTCAGCAAGCTCTTCAACATCTCGACCGTGCCTGTCAGGCTGGAATGAGCGAACCGCTCAGTGCCTTATGGTATGCCGCCAAGGAGATGCTGAACGAGAAACAACAGCCAGAGGAGTGGTTCCGCTTCTATTGCGAGGTTACGTTGAAGGAACTCGCCCCTGTCAGAATTCCCTCAATGCCCAAAGCTGCACCAAAGATAGCAGTGCCGCCATTGCCGAAGTTTAATGCTCAGAGCGTGAACCTCCCTCAGATGCAGGGCTTTAACCCGCTTCAGGCGGCAAGGAATATGGGATTGGGGCAGCAAATGCCAAAAGGCTTTGCCGGACAAATGCCGCAAACGCCTCCGTCCATGCCCTCATTCTCAAAGTCAACACCCACTCCCGAGGCAGTGCAGCTTGCCTCTGAGGTGCGTACTCCCGAAGATCCGATAGAGGAGCCAGACCCTCTTGAAGACCATTATGGCATAATACTCACAGACAGCGACGAACTGGCCATGAAATATGGTTGTTCGGTCGATGAGGTTTATGAAATACTGACGCGCTTCTACGAGACAGCCAAGGAGCAACAAATGTATTGGTATGTGCTTGATGTAAGTCCATTGCGCGATGCATACGGATGGGATATATCGTGGATGAAAGTCAATGAGGCTATCAGCAACTACATCGAAGAGCACCAGCTACAAGAGGGTCCCGACCTTCACCTCTTTATATTGGGTGGTAACGATGTTATACCTATACCAGAAGTCGAAGACCCTTATGAGTATGGCAGTAGCATGATACCGACGGATATGCCTTACTGCTTCCACGATACTTATCTCATTGATTTCCTCGACGGAAGTTCAAGCGACCTCGACATCAACGATGCACGCAACTCTGTGGCTCGACTGCCTCTTGAGGATGGTGATATGCTGACTGACATAGAGAGCGATCTTGGGGCATACTTCAATATCTCGGGGCTCTATGGTGGCGGCATCCCTGTGGGCAATGTCGTTATGGAGAGTAATGCCGACTGGATTCCTGCCAGCACCACTATGTCTCAACATCTGCCTCTGCTGTTCAGTACCGAAGACCCCGAACTTGTACGCAACGGCATGTATATCAGCCCTAAGTTGCTTACCTCAGACGAGGATGCTGTCAATATATACAGGACATCGCTCGACAAGGCGGATATGCTGATGTTCAATCTCCATGGTTCCGACTCGCCTGAATATTCAGGGTTCTATAGTTCTGATGAGGCTTTCAATCTTACATTGCTTCGCGACAGCAACGCCCGTGTGTTCAATACTGTGGCTTGTTTTGGTGCAAGATATACAGGCTATGAGCGTAATCAGTCGATGCTGCTCAGTGCCCTCTATGGTGGTGGCATACTGCTATATACAGGTTCGCTTATTTCAGTGCCCATGTATTATGACAGAGAAACAGATGAGGCACGTCAGCTATTGCTTAATCCGGGCACAGGCTCTGAGGTGTTCATGCGTCTCTATGCACTTTACCAGTTTAAGGGTATGACAGCCGGAAAGGCTTTATTGCAGACTAAGTGTGATTATTTCAACATGTGCCGCCATGTGGAGAGCGACGGATTCTCGCTCAGTACCGCAATGATGTTCTGCCTATACGGCAATCCGATGCTTCATGTACGCCGTCGCAAACACGTAATAGAGTCGGCATTACAGAACGATGCCATACCGCCTGCGCCTGTCAAGTCGGCAAAGATTCCTTTACGCAAGGCAAATCGTGTGAGGCTGATGGAAAAGTCGGAGAAAGGCTCGATGCTGTCAGAGATACGTGGAGTGGTGGATGGCAATCTTGCCGCCATGCGCACTATCGTGGAGCGCAATGTATATGATCAACTCGGCATACCGCCAAGACTGCTAAGTAGCATCGACCGCATCAGCCGACCTGCAGTCAACGGCGAAGTGACCACCTATTCATACAACTATCATAATCCCGACTCTGTCTTTGCCGCCGACATTTTTGTGGAGGTGGACGACAAGGGGCGGACTAAAAGAATATATACGACAAAATAAATAAAAACTCGATAAATTATGGGATTTTTAGGATTTAAATCTTCCCGGGAAGTGGAAGAAGAGAAAAGAAAAGCTGCAGAAGAAGCGGCACGTATGGTTGAGCAGAACAACCTGACAAACCTCAGTAATCTGAGCAAGGGCAGTCAGGTGAACTTTGCTATTCCTTATTTTGACGTTTTCGACCCTCGTTTCACTGATTACGGTGTGCCAGTGGCAGTACATGGCTGTATTGTCTATTGCATCGATGATATGGACTTGTTCCATCAGGTGAACAAGAATGAGGCATATAGTGACGAGACCTTCAAGAACAAGTTGAGAGGCTCTATAGCCAAGTATGTCAAGAGCGTTGTGGGCAATATTCCGAGCGAAGAGCAGATTCCAGTCGTGCAGATTGAACGTAAGATTACCGAAATAGGCGAGCTTGTGCAACAGAAAGTCACTCCGCAGGTAGAACGTCTCTTTGGCATCACAATCCGTCAACTCGACATCACCGAAATTAATATCGACAAAAACAGCCGTGGTTATCGCGAGCTTAGGGCTATCACAGCCGATCTCGAAAAAGAGAATGTGATGGCAAAGCACAATGCCAATATCTCTAACTTCAATCTGCAGAACGAACTTAATCAAGATGAGCTTCGCCGTCAGAAGGAGATGAACCTCGGTAGTCAGGAGGAGCTACAGCGAATGCAGCTTGAGAACCAGCGCGAGACATTGCGAATTCAGCGTGAGGAGATGCAACGTGCCAGCCGACTGCAGACAGAGCAGACATTCCTTGGGGCACATCAGGCGAATCTCAATGCCGGTGTATTGAACAATGCCACCGACAACGGCATCAATGCCTTCCGTCAGCAACAGCAAGGAGGAGGAATGTTTGACAAGAACAACCTTGGTGTTGTTATGTCCCAGATGCCGGTTATGAAGCAGTCAGTGCCTCAGGTGCAATACTGGGTAGGTGTGAACGGTCAGCAGGCTGGTCCATTCGATTGGTCTCAGCTTCAGCAGCTCGTACAGCAAGGACAGCTGTCTCAGCAGACATACGTTTGGAAACAAGGTATGGCAAACTGGGAGTTCGCTGCCAACGTACAGGAACTTCTCCCTCTTTTCGCAAACGCAATGCCCCAAATGCCTGGAATGCCACCGAGTATGCCGGGGATGTAATCGAGATATAGAAATATTAGGATATTAACAACTAAAAATAACAATTATGTTTTCAAAAGAATTAGAAAATCTTATCAATGCGTCATTAGAAGATGGCGTGCTTGAAGAGTATGAGAAGGCAGCGATTGTAAAGCGTGCACAGGCTGAAGGCGTTGACCTCACTGAGTTGGAAATATACATAAATTCTATTTTGCAAAGACGTAAGAGAGAATTGAATGAGAAGAAAGAAGAAGAATATAAGGA
>JBJEAV010000421.1:0-1508 GCA_051869395.1 Prevotella sp. | reverse complement strand
ATTTCGTTGCCATACTGGTCGAGCACCATAGTAGTGCGACTGAGTATCTCTTGGATTGTGTAGGTCTTCCTGTGCCGCTCCGTCAACATTGCGGTCGAAGGGATTGGCGGCGAGAATGGCAGCCTTGTAGTCGGATTCTTCCTTATTGGTAAGGGCGGTGTATGCACCGATGAGATATGCCGCACCATACATGCCTATGCGGAAGGTATAGACCCCGTCGATGGGCTGGTGGGTCTCGTAGAGCAGCACTGAGTTGTTGGTGTCCGTAGGGCGCACCGAGGAGTTGCGCAACGCGCTATCATACTGGTTGCTGGCAAAGATGAACAGTCGTCGCTCACCCGTGGCTGTCTTCTGCGCCCATTTGTTGTAGATGGCGATACCGTCCTCCACCGACGCAGGCACATGCATCACCACGTCGAAGCCGAGCCGCTGGCGCGACTCCTCAAGTCCCGTGAGTATGATGTCGTTATAGCCCAAGTCGCCGAAGCCGGAGGGCGAGAACACTACCTCCACCACATTGGCTGAAGTCAATGCGGAGGACGTGTCATCTTCGTCATTGTCCGAACAAGATGTAAAAGATAATAAGGTAAAAAGGAATAAGACAAATAGCGCAATGCTATTTGTCAGGAGAGAGAGGTACCCCCCCAGTTAAGTGCCATTCAGGCACTCCCAAGAGATGACAGTCGAGGCCAATCACCTCAGAGAATGTCTGTATGCCCACGGGCAGTCGTTTCAGTTGCTTCGTTTCCATATACGTCAAATGTTAAGTGTCTGTATTTCATCGCATGCCACCATTTCTACTCCCCGATATACTACATATACCTTGTGGAGGGTGGTGTGTCCGATGTTGTCATTCACGTTCACAGTCTCGGCATAGCGGCATACTTGCGCCTCTGCCTTTTTTACGGCTGCCTTTACTTCCGCTTCCGTCGCATCACTCTTCAAGTACTTCAGTTCGATGATGTATGAATGTTCCATATCCTTGAATATCTCGCATCGGGGGCGGAGGAAGACATCGGCATAGCCGTTCTGGTTGTCAAGTTCGGAGATGGGACGGTAGAAGCGGCACTGGCTCGTAAGGGCGAGAGTGAAGCCATGCACGAAAGCCTCGCCTTTCTGGCGGTCGCGCTGGGAGGAAAAGGTATATATACAGTCGGCGATATACTGGAAGAAGGGTTTGAATTCGCCGCGGTATGCCATAAATTTCTCTTTCGTCCTTATGTCCGAACTGTCAAACGTCAGGTCATTTTCTTTATATGTATCGAGCAGATATGAGAAAATCTGCTCACGTACAACCTCATTTGGGATGATGAATTTCGTGTCGCCCATATCTGTATCTCCTATGGTCACCAATCCGAAATAATAAAGCAGACTTACGAAGTTGTCGTTGTTGGCAATATCCTCTGCCGGGAATCCTTCCTTCAGTTCCCCGGTCACGTAGCCTTCCGACACCAATGTCTGGATGATGGAGGCATCGTGGGCGAACTCCTTGTCCTTGCGGATGAGCA
>JBJEAV010000420.1:0-7074 GCA_051869395.1 Prevotella sp. | reverse complement strand
AAAAAGAGTACGTCACTCCCAACGAGCAGTATTCCTTGAATTGCCAATAGCCTAAGTCGGAATCACGGCTGACGGAATCATCGAATCTTGGATAGATGAAGATATTCGTGGTGATGTACTTGCTGATACTCAGATTAATAGTGTTCTCCCACTCCATCTCGGTCCTCTTGTAGGTGGTGTAATAATAAAACCTTGTCTTCCACTTCACCTGATTGGAGAACACCCACTGCAGTTCGCTGGTTATCTGCGAACCATAGTCATCCATCGAATGATGGTCGCCCGAGATACCGTAATGACCGGTAAGGTCCTTACGGTCAACATATTTCCAGTTGTATGAGAAAGGCGATATGTTGACCTTTCCAGTCAGTTTTCCCTTGAACGCCTTCACGTTGTAAGTCATACCAAGACCGAGGTTGAGGTTGAACGGCGACATGAAATCGCTATACACCCTTGTGTCGTTGCTCTTGTAGCCACGGGTGAACTGGGTATAAGCCAACACCTGAAGTGTGTAGTTCCAGTTTTTCGCAGCCTGACGTCCAAGTCGTCCCGTATATCGAATCATGTCGTTGTTGGTCTTGAACTTGTGGATGGTGTCGCTCGGCGAGGTCTGGAATCCTAATTTCAGTTCTAGGATATTGTCAATCTGCACTCCCTTTTTATTGTTATAGTTGGCAGAGAGAGTCACCTGCCCTAACATCGAGTAGTTGCTCTCGCCTCCCTTATACCAGTTGTCTGACACAAAATTCTGCATCAGCTGTAGGTAGCTGTCTCCCTTGAACGTCCAGAAGTTAGGTTTCTGAATAACAAGCCCTTGTGGCACATAAACAGGAGCCTCGGGCACAGGCTCAACAGCCTTTGTCATATCCACCTCGTTCTTCATTGGTTTTTCGAAATCCTCCCTCACCGACCCGGTCTTGTCGAGTTTAGTCTCGGTGCTCTTCACCAAGTCGGGACGTCTGAGATACAATGCCATAAGTGCAGCATCCACCTCACCCGTGACCTCGTCTTCGCCCAAGCTGTCATTGGAGAAAGCCAATGCCCTTCCGGCGGGTGAATGATAGAACGTCAGCGGGGCGAACAGCCTGTAATACCGTCCGTCCAATTCCGTCTCCGCAGCTTCCTTCGACATCTGTTTCTGTCTGTATGACAGCAATGAGTCGAGATAGGCATTCACTGTAGCCATTGAGTCAACCCGGACAACCGTTTTCACCCTGTGACGCTGTGCGGCTACGTCAGTCATCAGCGCCATGGTGAAAGCCATAATCAAAAAGAATCTTTTCATCTGTGTAATCTGCAAATTTGCTGCAAAGGTATGACAAAATTATCAAATATCGCCACTTTTTCACAAGATAAATTTAAAAATATATTAACCGAGGCTTTTTTATTGATAAAAGTGGCATAAAACTTTCGTAAACGGATTTTTTTTTGTAACTTTGCCGCCTGAATAAAGTAATTTAAGAGAAAGTGCAACATTTAAAATAATAACACAGTGACACAAACAAAGTACATTTTCGTCACAGGCGGTGTGGTATCATCGCTTGGCAAGGGAATCATTTCGTCGTCTATCGGCAAGTTGTTACAGGCAAGGGGATACAACATCACCATACAGAAGTTCGACCCCTACATCAATATCGACCCCGGTACGCTCAACCCATACGAGCACGGCGAATGTTACGTGACCGTGGATGGTATGGAAACTGACCTCGACCTCGGCCACTACGAGCGATTCACGGGTATCCAGACCACAAGGGCAAACTCGCTCACCACCGGACGCATATACAAGGCGGTGATTGACAAGGAGAGGCGCGGTGACTATCTCGGCAAGACAATACAGGTGGTGCCACACATCACCAACGAGATCAAGCGCAACGTGAAATACCTCGGCGAAAAGAACCACTATGATTTCGTCATCACCGAGATTGGCGGTACTATCGGCGACATCGAAAGCGCACCGTTTCTCGAAGCCATAAGGCAGATGAAATGGGAGATGGGAAAGAATGCAGTGAGCATTCACCTCACATACATCCCGTATCTCAAGGCGGCGGGAGAGCTGAAGACAAAGCCCACGCAGCACTCGGTGAAGGAACTGCAGAGCCAGGGCATACAGCCCGACATACTGGTGCTGCGCACCGAAAAGCACCTCGACGAGGGAATACTAAGAAAGGTGGCTTCGTTCTGCAATGTGGATATAGACTGCGTAGTGCAGAGTGAGGACCTGCCATCTATCTATGAAGTGCCGGTGAACATGCAAAAGCAGGGACTCGACGCTGCCATACTGCGCAAATTGGACATGCCTGTGGGCGAGACTCCTACTCTCGGTCCTTGGCGAAGCTTCCTGGAGCGCAGAAACAATGCCACGGAAGAGGTACACATCGGACTGGTGGGAAAATACGACTTGCAGGATGCCTATAAGAGCATACGCGAAAGTCTCTATCAGGCAGGCACTTATAACGACCGCAAGACTGTGCTCCACTTCATCAACTCGGAGAATCTCACCGAAGCTGACGTGGAAGAGAAACTGAAGGGACTCGACGGAGTGGTCATCTGTCCGGGATTCGGACAGAGAGGTATCGAGGGCAAGATAACAGCCATCAAATACACCCGACTGCACGACATACCGACATTCGGCATCTGTCTCGGTATGCAGATGATGGTAATCGAGTTTGCCCGCAACGTACTGGGTTATGCCGATGCCAACAGCCGCGAGATGGACGAGAAGACTCCGCACAATGTCATCGACATCATGGAGGAGCAAAAGGACATTACAAACATGGGCGGAACAATGCGACTGGGAGCATACGAGTGTGTATTGAGACAAGGCTCAAGGGTGCTCGACATCTACAAGCAGGAGCATATCCAGGAGCGCCACCGTCACAGATATGAGTTCAACAACTCATTCATCACAGAATATGAACGCCACGGAATGCAATGCGTGGGACGCAACCCAGAGAGCGACCTCGTGGAGATTGTGGAAATCCCCGGCATGAAGTGGTTCATAGGAACACAGTTCCATCCCGAATACCAGAGCACAGTGCTCAAACCGCACCCGCTGTTCCTGGATTTCGTGAAGACTGCATCCATGTATTCTGTAAAAAACGAATAAAAAGTAACATAAAAAGAATATAGAAAAAAAGAAATGAACAAGAACACCATCACCGGTTTCATCCTCATGGCAGCCGTACTCTTCGGCTATTCGTGGTATGTGCAACCATCCGAGGAGGAAATCGCTGCACAGCGCAAGCAGGACTCAATAGAGAACGCATTGCGCGAGAAGGCTGAAATCGCACAGAAGAACGAGCTGAAGGCCAAGAAGCAACAGGCTGTCGCCGCCGCACAGGGTGACACCACTGCACTCTTCTACAAGGCTCTGAACGGCAAGAACGAGCAACTCACGCTGAAAAACAGCAAGCTGCAACTAACTGTCAACACCCACGGAGGATATGTCGCGGGAGCCAAACTTATGGGCTTCAAGGACATCAAGGGCGACAACGACCTCACACTCTTCGCGGGCAACGAACAGAAACTCAATTTTATGCTCGCGGGGAAGCAGACAAACATCGTGACTGCCGACCTATTCTTCACACCGTCAAACCACACCGACTCTACCCTCATCCTCACGGCAGAGGCTGCCAACGGCGGACAGCTCGTCATCAGCTATCGTCTGGGCAAGAACTACTTAGTGAACATGCAGATGCAGGCCAAGGGACTCGACGGCATCTTCGCCCCCAACTACCGACAGGTGGACATCGAATGGGAAGGATTGTGCCGTCAGCAGGAGAAGGGCTTTACTTTTGAAAACCGATATGCCACTCTGACATACAAGGAGAAGAACGACGACTCTGACTATCTCAGCGAGACGGAGAAGGTGGTGGACGAACCGATGGAGAAAGCCATAGACTGGCTCGCCTTCAAGGACCAGTTCTTCAGTTCTGTACTTATCACCAAAGGCGACATCGCACCAAACTCACAGCTCTCAAGTATTCCGCAGGATAAGGAGTCGGGCTATCTCAAGCAATATCTTGCAAAGTTCAAGATTGACTTCGACCCCACGGGTGCAGTGCCAACGGAAATGGAGATGTATTTCGGTCCTAACGACTTCCAGGTGCTGAAGGATGTTGACAACGAGTGCTCATTCGACAAGGACCTCGACATGCAGCAGCTCGTTTATCTCGGATGGCCTATCGTAAGAATCATCAACCGCTGGTTTACAATCTACGTGTTTGACTGGCTCACACAATGGGGCTTCAACATGGGTATAGTGCTGATTCTCATCACAATGCTCCTCAAGGCTATAACATATCCTTTGGTCAAGAAGAGCTATATGAGTTCGGCTAAGATGCGTGTTCTCAAACCCAAACTCGACGAGGCGACCAAGCAATACAACAAGCCTGAGGATGCCATGATGAAGCAGCAGGCGATGATGCAGCTCTACTCGCAATATGGAGTGAGTCCGCTCGGTGGTTGTCTGCCTATGCTCATACAGATGCCTATCTGGATTGCGATGTTCAACTTCGTGCCTAACGCCATCCAGCTACGCGGCGAGAGTTTCCTGTGGATTGGCGACCTCTCGACATACGACCCGATTATCGAATGGGGCACTAACATCTGGCTCATCGGCGACCACCTGAGCCTCACATGTATATTGTTCTGCGTGGCCAACATCCTCTACTCAATCATGAGCATGCGCCAGCAGAAGGACCAGATGGTGGGACAGCAGGCTGAACAGATGAAGATGATGCAGTGGATGATGTATCTCATGCCAGTGATGTTCTTCTTCATGTTCAACGACTATGCCGCCGGTCTTAACTTCTACTACTTCATCTCGCTCTTCTTCAGTGCAGCCATCATGTGGGTGCTCCGCAAGACTACCGACGATGCCAAGCTGCTTGCCATCCTTGAGGCTAAGTACAAGGAAAACAAGAATAACCCCAAGAAGCAGCAGAGCGGAATGGCAGCAAGACTGGCCGCCATGCAGAAGCAGGCAGAGGAAATGCGAAGGATGCGTGAGCAGCAGAAGAGATGATTGATTACTGATTATTTATGATTGATTATGAAGAATATTATGTTAAACATTGCCGTGGCGGTAACAATGCTTGCCGCCACTGGCATCGTCAAAGCGCAAGATGACGTGAATATAGGTAAAAGCAACATCAAGCTGCAGAGCGACCTGATGACTCCCGAGGCTCTTTGGGCCATGGGACGCATAGGGACCTACGAAGCTTCGCCCGACGGAAAGCATGTGGTATTCCAAGTGGGCTATTACAGTGTGAAGGCCAACAAGGGCCACCAGGTTATCTGCATCATGGATGCCGACGGCTCCAACCGCAGACAGCTCACCACTTCGTCGAAGAACGAAACCGACCCTACATGGATTGACGGAGGAAAGCGCATCGCATTCAACACAGGCGGACAGATATGGAGTATGAATCCCGACGGAAGCGACAGAAAACAGCTCACCAACGACAAGGCGGGCATTGAGGGATTCAAGTTCTCGCCCGACGGAACGAAGGTAATCCTCATTAAGTCTCAGGCTTTCAACGAGGTTATCAAGAAGAATCCCGATGATTTGCCAAAGGCTACAGGTCGTGTGGTCACCGACCTCATGTATCGCCACTGGGATCATTATGTGGAATCTATCCAGCATCCTTGGCTTGCCGATGTAACAGCCAATGGTATCAACGAGGGTTATGACATACTGAAGGGTGAACCTTATGAATGTCCTATGGAACCATTCGGAGGCATCGAACAGCTCGCTTGGGGCCCAGACTCAAAGACAATCGCATATACATGCCGCAAGAAGACGGGACTTCAATATGCCATATCTACCGACTCAGATATCTATATATATAATATAGGTACGCGAGAGACACGCAACCTCTGCAAGCCTGCCGACTACAAGGCTCCAGAGGTTGACCCCACTCATACAATGAAAGACCAATCGGTAAACTCAGAGGATAATCTCAAGAATAATCCCGGCTACGACCAAAATCCGCAGTTCTCCCCCGACGGACGTTACGTGGCTTGGCAGAGCATGGCTCGCGACGGATATGAGGCTGACCTCAACCGACTCTGCGTCTATAACATCGCCACAGGCGAGAAGAGCTACATCAGCTCGTCTTTCGATTCCAACGTGGATGCATTCTGTTGGAATCCTGACTCCAAGAGTCTTTCGTTCATAGGAGTTTGGCACGGTTGTGTCAACCTCTACAACGTCAACCTCAAAGGCACACTCACCCAACTCACCGACGACGAGGCTGACCTTGTAAGCATCCAGCTTGCCAACAACGGCAACCGTCTGCTTGCCACACGTCAGAGCATCTCCGCACCAAGCGACATCTACATGATTACCCCCGGCAAGGACATCAAGAAGACCAAGGTGGAGCAGATAAGCCGCGAGAATGAGCATATCCTCTCGCAGCTGTCATTAGGTAAAGTGGAAAAGAGATGGGTGAAAACCACCGACGGCAAGGATATGCTCACATGGGTTATACTTCCCTCCAACTTCGACCCCAACAAGAAATATCCCACCCTACTCTTCTGCGAAGGCGGTCCTCAGAGCCCTGTAAGCCAATTCTGGAGCTACCGTTGGAATTTCCAGATTATGGCAGCTCACGGATATGTCATCATAGCCCCCAACCGCCGCGGTCTGCCCGGATTCGGTCATGAGTGGAACGAGGCTGTCAGCAGCGACTGGACTGGTCAGTGTATGCGCGACTATCTCTCTGCCATCGACGATGCAGCTCAGAATCTGCCATATGTTGACAAAGACCGCCTTGGTGCCGTTGGTGCCAGCTTCGGCGGATTCAGCGTATATTGGCTTGCCGGCAATCACGCCAAGCGCTTCAAATGCTTTATCTCTCATGACGGTGCCTTCAACCTCGAATCGATGTACACCGATACCGAAGAGGCTTGGTTCAGCAACTGGGAATACGACGATGCCTTCTGGAACAACAACCAGACTGCCGATGCCCGCAAGACCTACGCCCAGTCGCCCCACCGCTTCGTGGATAAATGGGACACCCCAATCCTATGCATCCATGGCGAGATGGACTACCGCATCAACTACAACCAGGG
>JBJEAV010000419.1:0-1514 GCA_051869395.1 Prevotella sp. | reverse complement strand
AGCCAACTATCAGATGTTCACTCCTGGCAATGCCATGAAGCATGATGCCATCGTGCAGTCAAATGGAACCCTGAACTTTGGCACTGTAGATAACCTCATCGACGGCCTTCAGGCTGCCAATATGAAGCTCTATGGACACAACTTCTTCTGGCATACACAACAGCAGCAGAACTATCTCAAGTCGCTGATTGCACCTCAGATGGTGGTAGTAAGTGACGGCGAGATAGAGAACATCGTCACCAATTCCGACTTTGAGGATGGAACAACAAGTGGCTATCAGGGTTTCTGGTGCGACTACACCTACGAGATTTCTTCTCCCGGACATAATAGTGATAAGTGTCTGCATATCACTACTGGCAAACCCTCTAATATGTGGGATGCACAGCTTTTCTGGGGTGTGGATGGACTTGAAGAAGGTGCAACTTATGCCTATTCGTTCTATGCCAAGAGCGATTGTAATCTTGAGATGCAGTTCCTCGGCTCGCAGTCAGAGTCACCATGGGGCGGTTTCTATAAGGACCGCTTCAATGCCGGAAGCGACTGGACTCATTGTCAGGGCGAGTTTACATACGATGGTAATCCGGCAAACATCGGACGTGTAGGTATTCAGTTTGGTGGAGTGGCAGGTGCCAACCTTTGGATTGACGACTTTGAGTTTGGCAAGAAGAAGGAAGGACCTACCAACTATTGCAACAACGGTTCGTTTGAGAACGGTACTGACGGATGGACATTGCAGAATCCGAGCGGCGGCATCGAGGCTGTTGAACTTGCTGACGCAATTGATGGCAGCAAGGTGCTCAAGATGGTAGCAAGCGAGAGTGCCAAGAATGCATGGGATTTGCAGGCTATAAGTCCTGAGATGCCGACAATGCCTGGCAAGAAGGTGCAACTTTCATTCTATGTGAAATCCGACCAAGCCGGTAAGGGACGTGTTTCGTTCAGCAACGCTTTGAGCAACCAGTGGCCTTGGATGAACTGGACAGGCAAGCAGGATAGTTGGACAGAGGCCTTCGAGACATCCACAGGTTGGACTTATATAAGTGTTGTATTGCAGAAATTCGGTACAGACTTTGTTGATGGAGCAGCCAAGTGGCAGTTTAATCTCGACTTTGGATATATTCCTGGTGTCACTTATTACATCGACGATGTTCAGGTAATAGAATACGACGAATCAGCTGCTTCTGCTCCCAAGCGCGCCACATCCATTTCCTTCAAGCTCAAGTCTGCCGACGAGAAGCGCGAGGCCCTTGAGGGTGCCATGGAGGCATGGGTAAAGGGTGTTGCAGAGCATCTCGCCGAGAAGAACATCGTGCCTTACGGATATGACGTCATCAACGAGCCTATCTCCGATGGTGGTGGCATTCGTGGCTACGAAGGAGTCTTTGGAGGATCATGGCAGGATGGCGATGCCACCTACTATGATGCGGCTCCCGTGGAGACAGAGACAGAAGGATTGAATCTCAACTGGGGCAGTGGACATTGGTATTGGGGATATTACGTGCCCAATTATCCTG
>JBJEAV010000418.1:0-1525 GCA_051869395.1 Prevotella sp. | reverse complement strand
GAAGCCTTCTATGCCAAGCAGGGCATCACTGTCACCGACGGAGGTACAGTAAACGTCACGCTCAGTCGTGCAGTGGCAAAAGTGACATTGAATGAAACCGACCGACTGGTAGCAGGCTCCATCAAGGTGACCTACGATGGATTTAAGGATTTCAATGTATCTGAGGGCAAAGGTGTTACTTCAGCAACACTCACACAGACTCTCCCTATTGCCACTACTATCACAGGCACAGTAGCATCTCCCACAGAAGTGGGAAGTTTTCTGCTGTTGGCTAATGCAGATGAGCCAGTTCTCAGTGACTTCAAAGTGCAGTATAACAGTGAAGCCGAAAAGACAATAACCAACGTCCCTGTACAGGCCAACTATGTGACCAACATCAATGGTAAGTTCAGTGTGAACGCCAATCAGCAGTTCTCCATCAGCATCAATGATACCTGGGCTACTCCAAGCAAGATTGTTGACCCGAATTGCCTTACCTTCTCTGCCGCAAGTCTGCAAACGTTTTCTATGTATTTTGAGCAAGGAGGTTTCCCATTCTCATTGGGAACAGGTGAATATTTTGAATATTCAGTAGGCGGTGGCGACTGGACAAAATTTACCTCGACTATTGAAAATATCTCTTTTGGCGGCACATTAGGCGACCTGCGCCTGCGCGGCAAAAGTAGCCAAGGTACGGCGGTAAGGAATGACGCGTATTCCAACATTTCGTTCGGAATATCAGGTGTCATGGTTGACTGTAAGGGTGACATACGCACGCTTATCGACTATGAGAACCACGAAACTGTAAGCACAGCAAACGCAAGATTTTGTGACCTATTTTATTGGAATACACTCTTGAAGACCGCCCCGGCACTTCCTGCTACGACCTTGGCAAATTATTGTTATTATGAGATGTTCTCTCGTTGCACCTCACTCATTGCAGCCCCGGTACTTCCGGCTACAACCTTGGCAGATCACTGCTATGAAGGAATGTTCGAACACTGCACATTCTCTACCGCCCCAGAACTTCTTTCCCCGACTTTGGCAGAATATTGCTATGCCAGAATGTTCGCTGGTTGCACTTCACTTACTACCGCCCCGGCACTTCCTGCCAAGACCTTGGCAATTTGTTGTTATGATAGTATGTTCAAAAATTGCACTTCACTCACTACCGCCCCAGAACTTCTTGCCCAGACCTTGGCAAATAAATGTTATGGGGCTATGTTCGACGGCTGTACCTCACTCACTGCCGCTCCGGAACTTCCTGCCAAGACCTTGGCCCCAAATTGTTATGGGGCTATGTTCCGAGGCTGCACAAAATTATCAGAGGTGACCATGAAGGCAACGGATGTAAGTGCAAATGATTGTTTAGATATTTGGATTCTAAACTCCGGTACAGAAGCCTCATCGCGCACATTGACATTAGCTAATCAAGACATATATAACACATTAGCTGGTAAGAGTAGATATCTTCCTGACAACTGGAAGTCTGGTATGGCTACAATCCAATACACTAATCCATAAACAGAATAAACATTATAGTAGG
>JBJEAV010000417.1:0-1527 GCA_051869395.1 Prevotella sp. | reverse complement strand
CATATACCGCTATGAATTCCGACTGCTCGGAACTGATGTATTCTTTCAGTTGCCTTTGCTCCTTTTCTCTGCCTATAAAAAGTTTGTTCATAACTTTTATGATTAAATTGTTGTCTGATGGTGCAAAGATACAAAATATATTTCAAATACCAAAGAAAAAATGCACGAAATCAGTCGCGCCTGTATGTTTTTTAATACATCCGCGACTGATTTCGTGCATTTATTGTCTTTGCCTGTGTTGTACTACTACACAAAAATGATGAATTCAATGGAAAATCCGTCAACCTTCACCTTTTGCCTTGAAACCCCTGTGTACATCGGGGTTTCGGGAGGTGAAGGTTGGTCGAAAAACCTTCACCCAACCTTCACCCTTTCGCTCTATTTCCTCGCTCTGAGAAGATACTCCTGGCCTCTCTTCGTGTGCTTGGCCTTGCAGCCGAGATACCTCAAGGCCTTGCCAAGCCTTAACTTAAGACCGGAGTCGGACTTGAGTTGAGAGTAATTCCGGCACAAGACGCTGATCACCTCGTTGCCGCTCATCCACTGACCTTCGGACTCGCTGTTTTCCAAGTCGAATGACGCTGCTATCATCTCGTCGATGTCCTCGGTCTTCATGAAGGGCATGTTGAGATCCTGTATGCGGCCCTCTTCCTCGCGGGTAAACCAATAGCGTGTGCCCACAAGACTCAGTTCGTGGAGAATCTGGGCATAGAGCTGGGCGTAGTCAATCGGCGAGCCGTTGTCGATGAACTCGCCTGACGGAATCTCGATGCAGAGGAATCGGCGGCTTCCCGTGGGGTCGCACAGCGGATGGCGCTCGTTGGTGGTGGCAATGAAGGAGGAATAACGCTTGCGGTCCTCGGTCGTTTTGCCGAAGATGGGACGGCTGTTCACCTTCACCTTCGACAGGTTTTGCTTGAGCTTTGCCATTTGCGAGGGAGTCATCACGTTGAACTCGTCGATATTGACGAGCAGGGCATGGGTGAGAGCCATCTCGAGGTCGAAACGGTTGGAGAAATTGATGTGGTCGAAGAAGTAGGAGCGCAATTCCGGCGGAAGAATCCTGTTGCAGAATGTGCTCTTGCCGCAACCTTGCTCTCCTATTAGCACCGGCACACACTCGTTGCCATGCAACGTGTCCATCTGCAACCAATGCGCCACCATCGAGCGAATCCAGATGCGGAGATAACCCTTCATCTCGTCGCTCACTCCCACAAGGCGGTTGAAGAGGCGCGACACATGGTCTTCGCCGTCCCATTCGCCAATTCCGTCGAGATAGTTGGCGATGGGATTGTATTCGCTAATGGCCATCGACTGGATGTACTCCTCGATGACCTTTCGCGGCGAACTGTCGCCTCCCACGCCTTCCTCTCGCGCCTTGATGACGATGGTGTTGAACACCTCCGGAGAGAGCACTCTCCATTCCGCCTCATCCTTGAAGCGCATTTCCAACTTGCCGTTGATAACATTACGGCGAAACTCGAAGCCTTCCTCAAGAAACGCTTCCACTTCGAACACAAGGTCCTG
>JBJEAV010000416.1:0-1529 GCA_051869395.1 Prevotella sp. | reverse complement strand
AAGACCTTGTCAGAATCCTGTGTCTTGAACAAACGGCGAAGCAACATCACATACTCGTCCAAAATGGTCGGAGTAACCGTTTCCGGGTCGCCTTTCATCTTCTGCCGTCCGGGGAACTCACGACAGATGGCATCCCACTCGTCGATGATGAAGAAGAATTTCTCGCCTGTGGCGGTATGGATAGCAGAAAGAACTCCCATTAGATCCGTTGTCTCTGAATAGTCAACATCCGGGAAATTCTTTTTCAATTCAGAACATATTTCATTCTGAATATTACGCACTATTTTCACACGCAACTCAGGACGTGCAGTAAATGAAGTCACGTCAAGATAGATCACACTGTATTTGTTTAAGTATGTCTCGAACGACTTGTCTTCCTCTGCCTTCAATCCACGAAACAACTCATGCGAATCGCACGACTTGTCGTAGTATGCGCACAGCATCTTTGCCGCCATCGACTTGCCGAAGCGGCGGCTGCGGGTAACGCAGCTATAACGGCGCTCGGTGTTGAGCGTGGCATTGATTAATGGAATCAGTGAAGTCTTGTCAACATATTCACTGTTCACGATATCACGAAACTCACTATTACCTTTATTTATATATGTGCCCATAATCTTTAGACTGTAACAGGAGAGATAAGCCTGCAACTGCGTGCAAAGTTATATAATAAAATTGAAAACACCAAATAAATGAGGGAAAAGTTTATCTTATTGAGATAAATTGTGATTATATACAGGTGTCACACTATCAGATACATTTTCGTGTGTGCCGTTGAGATGTCAGTGAGCAAACCCTTGGCGCAGAGGGCGGTGAGGTCCTTGCGGGCTGTGTAGTCGGTGGCTCCGGTGTACATGCGGTAGAGGGAGATGGTGACGGGAATCTGCGATACCGGTTTAGTGAGATTGTCGCTGTCCTTGAACATCTGCGCGAGAAACACGCGCCACCTGGTGGTGGTGGTGGAAACCCTGCTGCCGGGGTCCTTCACCTGATGAATGCTCTGCCTCTCCACATTGCGCCTCACCCTCTTGGCGACATTAAATCTCACACCCTTGAATTTCACGTCCTGAGTGCGCACATCGTCAAAATCTTTTGCCTCTGGCTTATCGATACCAAGACGCAGTGAGAATGTGCCGAGGCGGTCGAGACTCACGATATAACCCTCGGCGAGGCGGTCGGAGATGATGCGAAAGGCATCGTCGATAACGATTGGCGCGATTGAGCCATAACGCTCACGGAGCTTGTCGGCGAGATCCTTAGCATTAAATGATCGAATATCCACCTGTTGGGGATAAATATTGCCTGTCAATTTTGACTTAAGAAACCTAATTTTTATCATATTGCAAATTATTTCTAATTATTAGTTAAAACATATTTTGATAGTAGCCAGAAACTCATTTGTAAGCTCTCACAAGATCTTTTGCTAGCTAGCAAAAGATCATTTGTTAACTGGCAACAAACAACAAGGATGGTTATCCAGACACCACAAGGACGGTCATTCAGACACCACAAGGACGGTCATTCAGACACCA
>JBJEAV010000415.1:0-1532 GCA_051869395.1 Prevotella sp. | reverse complement strand
GGCTCTTCAGGGGTAATGGTGGGTGTTTTTCATCCGCTATTCCAGTGTTTATGCTGATCAAGTGGCCTTTGATTTTCGGTTGGGAAGTGTAATCCTCAAATCCGAGCATACAAGGTACACCATATCCAGCATATTTTGTATGTTTCGAAAGCCGTATGCCTTGCGGATGATCAACTTGATCTTGTTGTTAATTGCTTCAATGCGGGCATTGCTCATCCCCAGCTTTATCGCATTCAGGATATGCTCCTTGTGACGCCTGACTTTCTGGTACAGTTTTTTGAATGCATCTATCCTGCTGTGGCTTGCCCGCCATAGCCACTGTTTCAGTTCTACTTCGGCTTCATTAACATCCTTCATCTTCAGAAGCAGTCGGAGCATCTCCTTCATGCAATAGGCGCGGTAAAGCCTATTGTTATTTTTAGCAATCATCTCCACTTTTGCCTGCTGATTCTCTGTCAGGTGTTCAGGTGCTTTGCCCAGTGCGTATGCGGAGTTTTTTATCTCATTTGCTTTATCCCTGGCGGCTTTTACCATGGCAGCTTCGACATCATCCGCACTGGGACGGCCTTTCGTTACATGGTGTTCTTTGGCAAGTTGTAAAGCTTCATCGTAAGCTTCACGCCATACTTCCCGGCGCACTTCATCAAGGGCTTCCATCGCCCATTCAACGACGTGGAAAGGGTCGATACAGCGTTCACAGCCCGGGGTGAACGCATTCACGCATTCCGTGATCCACTTCGCACCGTCGCCGGTGACCACCCTGATAGAGGAAAGCTGCTCCGGTGTGAGCTGCCTGTAAAACTGTGTCAGGACACTCTTGCCATGCCCCTGTGCTGCCCATACAACTGTGTTAGTGTCATGGTTGACGACGATCGTAATGTACTTGTGACCTTTCTTGTAGCTGGTCTCGTCAATGCCAATATTCACGAGTCCGTCAAGCCGCCTGGAAATCTCCGGTTCAATGTCGTTCATGGTCCGGTGGACGCACCTTCCGACCGTTTCCCAGTCAATACGCATATATTCAGAGACAGTGCTTTTGGGCAGGTATGTCGCAAGCCACCCCACAGTAAGGTCGAAGTCCTTTGTAAAGCCGCTACCAGGATAAGCCCATGGGACATCTGCGACAAGCACGCCATGCTCCGGGCATTCAATGCGGTGCGTGTCATAAGATATTTCAACGAGAGTACTACCCCAGTCCAACCCCCGCCAGATACGTGGATGAGGGTTCTTCTTGTCGTACCGTCGGCATCTCTTATGGCAGAACGGGCAGTCATCCTCGTGCCATACATTAGGCCTGGCATGGATGCGAATATGGTTAACGCCATCCTCATCTGTATAGAAATTTGCTCCTTCTATAACTGCAGACTTGACATTGAGTAACTTTTTGCATAATGTATTAGTGGAAACCATCTGTGGACACCTCTCTAGAGTTTTTGTTTGGTCACTAATACTCTAAAGGAACACAGATGGTTTTTCAATATGCAGTTGTTAATTAAACATGGTTATTTACCCACCATTATGCCAGAAGCCTC
>JBJEAV010000414.1:0-1539 GCA_051869395.1 Prevotella sp. | reverse complement strand
TTGTACGCCCGGTAAAATAACTGCTTACCACGGCCTTGAAATCTTTTACTCCTTGCTCGTGTTTATTCTTACACTCTGTATGGGAGTGTGAGAACCAACCGGCGTCTTTTCCACAATACTTGCAAGTACCCATCTTCTTTCTTTGTTGATTTGAAATTATTGTTCCTCAGTAACAAGCCCCATTGATGAATCAGATTCTATGGGTGGTATCACAGGGTCAATTTCTTTCAAACGGTTTCTATATTTTGTTTCTTCGCCCTTAATGAACCTAAGCTTTCGAGTAATCTTTATAGCTTTCTCTTTGGCTTTTTCAAGGTCTTTTTGCGCATATTCAAAGTTGATTTGCTGTCCACGATCCAATGCTTCTGGGTTGGGGACAGACTCGATCTTCTTATTCAGCTGCATGATTTTATCTTCCACTTTGTTAAGAGAAGATTCAAGTTCACGCTTTTGGTATTGCGTCAGCTTGAAGAATGAGGCTGTCAGGTTGGTGTCATCAAAGACACATGCAACTGACATGTCATCCTTGCTTCCCATCTTGCTGATGACTGGCAGAGACTTCTTTAATTCCTTGTTCGCCTTCTCAACACCATTACGAATGATAATCTTGAATAGCTGGATATAGAAATTGTAGAGATTGTAGCCATCACCGTATGAGTCATCCATACCATCAGAACCGAGGAACATGGCAAGAGGGAACTGACCGTCTCCTTGATAGCAATAGCGGAACTCCTCCAAGGCATTGGAGTCACACAGCGAAGTCGTCTTGTTCAAGAAGCAACGTTCATCCCATGGGATAGGTTGCTCACAAACAAGTCGGTCTTCTATCATACGCATCGATACGCACTTCCCGTCACCAATATGGAAGGCAAACCAGTAGTCTGGTGTCTGTACGTATGCCATGAGGGTACAGCCGTAGGTCTTTTCAAAAGTGGCATCATCTTTTTCACGTTCGCTGAGGAACTCTTTGCGATATTTCTCATCGACATTGCTTAATTCCCAGTCGGTGAGGTCTGTCTCTTTCGCATGATTTGCGATTTTCTCGTTCCACTGACTGATAATCGATGAAAACAACCACTTCAGCGATTTATGAGCGCGGCTCTCCATCTGCTCATCGGTGGCAGTAGCTGCACTGTAGGCGGTGAACGATGCTCCGTCAAATACAGATTTACCTTCTGAGAGGGTAAAGGTGGAATCTGCCATGTTCTTCACAAATTCAGTTATTGCTTTTTGTGTGATCACAGTGGCAAATTGTGCTCCATAATGACTTCTGAAGTATCGTTCACCTCCATGTCCATCGCATACAATAGCCATGCTCAACAGGTCACTGCTTTCTGCATAAGCGCAGTCTTGACATGGCTTATTGTTGGACTTATGGCTTTCCCCTTGGCAATGTTGTTCTATACAATTCATATTGCTTCGGGTTTAGGTGTTAGTCCCACTCATCGTATGAATCACCGGCTGCGGGGGCTGGTGCTGCTGCGGTTTCTGCTCCAGCTACATCAGCTGCAGCCTTGTTCACTTCCTCGATGACCTGTT
>JBJEAV010000413.1:0-1546 GCA_051869395.1 Prevotella sp. | reverse complement strand
GCGTATGATATGAATTTGAAACCTCGTGTCTCGTCAAATTTCTCTGCGGCTTTTATCAGTCCCACGTTTCCCTCGTTGATAAGGTCGGGCAGTGTAAGACCCTGGTTTTGGTATTGTTTTGCCACAGACACCACAAAACGAAGATTGGCCTTTGTCAATCTTTCGAGTGCCTTGCGGTCACCCTTTCTTATCCGTTGGGCGAGTTCCACTTCCTCGTCCACTGTCAAGAGTTCTTCCTTGCCTATTTCTTGGAGATATTTCTCCAATGAGGCACTCTCTCGATTGGTGATTGATTTGATAATCTTCAGTTGTCTCATCTTTGGCTTACTTATTTAGTTATAAATATGCGGCTTGTTTAGCCTATCAGATGCAAAACTATAACAAAAAAATGGAAACTCCAAATGATTGCCAAGTTTTTTTTGGTTTTTTAACCGTTGGTAGCTGTTGTTTCAATTATTCAATTGCTGTCGGCTCTTTTCTTCTTTTTCTTTTTCTTTCCAATGATGTCCTTGACATTGCGGAAATCCTTCTTCATGATGAGTCCCACGCCCTGGGTGTTGAGACTCGATTTGGTGAAGTAGCGGTCGTTGGTTTGGTTATACACTTTCACGGCGAGATTGCCGTTGGGCAACAACAGGTATCGTATGTCGAAGTCGCCTATGAAGTTGGTGTTGGCGGTGTTGACATTGTCGCGATAGCCGAACTGTCCGTTGATGAGCAGTCGGTTGTTGAGCAGTCGGCCGTTGACGATACCCTCGTATTCGGCATTGTTCCATCCCTCGTCGCCTGTGGAGATGTTTGCCCCGAAGTTCCAGTTGTCGTTCTTGATGACTGTGTTGAGCACACTGCTTATCTGGGATGAGATAGTTCCCGAGAGCAGGCTCTGCATTGCGAGCGATGTGTCGCTTTGGTCGCGCGAGGTGGAGTTGTTGCTGCCGGTGGGGTAGAAGCGTCCGATGCCGAGCAGATACACCACCTGCTGATTGAGTTCGTCCTCGGAGTTGAGTACAGAGCGTATCATCTGTTTTTCGTCGGAGCTTACGGTGGGCATGTCGAGGTCGAAGCTAACCTGCGGGTTGCGTGCCACTCCGCCGATGTTCATGAGGCAGTTCACCTTCACTGTGTTGTTGGTGAAGCTGTTGCCCACGTTTAGGTCGGAGAGCGACACACCGTTGACGGTATATACCGCCTGCAGGTTGAGGGTGGCGTCGTAGGGATTGCCGCCGAAGACGAATGTACCTCCCTCGTTGAAGGTGAAGTTTTTCTTGATGATATTCTGTATGGTGATGCCGTATGTGCCGTGGTCGAGGGTGTATGTGCCGAACATGTTGAACGCACCTTTATTATAATAGGTGGCGCGAAGCATTCCTCTGCCGTACATGGTGATGTAGTCGTTGGTGCGGCTGTCCATCAGCAGTCGGATAGTGGCGTCGGGGGTGCAGTTGATGTTGAAGTTGATGAACATGTCGGTGGGGTAGTCATATACTTCTTTTGATGACTGATTATTGATTATTGATGACTGATTATTGATTATTGATGACTGATT
>JBJEAV010000412.1:0-1547 GCA_051869395.1 Prevotella sp. | reverse complement strand
CGTTGCCTCTCCATATCTTCAGTTCGACAACGTACTGTTTGCCGAGATAGTCAACCACTACGTCCATACGGTCGTTGTCGCGTGTCTGCTCTTCGATATGGTAGCTGCCTATTCCATTGATGACAGGACGCAGGTAGGTAAGGAAAACTTTGCGCGCATCGTTCTCTATGAATTCAGTGTCGTGATCCATCTTGTAGGTTTGGTTCATGTGAACGACAAAACGCTCCAAGAGGTGAGCCATGTCTATGACACCGTCCTTGATGAATTGGCTTTTGTCAACCATACCCTGTTGGAATATAGGCAAATTCTCTTCCTCGCTGAGAAAGAGATTATAAAGACGAGTCTCCATGATTCTGCATGCCACGGCTATCTTGCCATTCTTATTGACTATATAGTTAAACATGGATGCCATCTGGATATATTTTTCGTCAGGATTATATGACTTCGCTTTGCCTGAGAGGAGGATATCCTTTAATATCTGCTTAAGTTCAGGATAGTCGTCCAGCTTCTTCATCATATTGTCAAAGAGGGTGTTGCGCTCCATCAATATTGCATTTACGGCTTTTAGGACACCTTCTTTATCCCATGAATACTGTTCAGCATCTATAATCTGACAGATGCGGCTCACGAGGAACGGATAGCCGGAGGTATAGTCGCGAATCATCTGGGCCACAGCCTTTTCGTCAAAGTCCAATCCATGGTCAGCCTTGTATTCTGCGAGCATCCCCGCTATGCCATCAGCCGATAGGCTCATATCGACATCGAAAGGAACGGCAATATTCCATGGGCTATTGTACTGGTGCTGATCATCAGGACGCATCTTCAGTTTGAGGTTCTTGATGTCGTAAACGCCTGCAAGGATGACGGACTGGAATGTGGGAACGACATTCCTTCTCAGGTACATTCCACGTAGAAGACCTAAGAATTTAATGAAAGACACATGATTACCGGCTTGGTCCACCTCGTCGATAAGAAGCACTAAAGGTTTCTTGTTGCAGTGGCAAATTGTACTGATAAAATCAGCTAATTCCATCTCTGAGCATCTTTCTCTGTGTGTACCGTAGAACGATTTGATTTCATTTCCAGTCTCTTCGTCAAGTCCTTCTAAGGATACCCATTTAAATTGTTGCATCAAGAGCCACACAAACATAGAATAGAGTTTCTCCTCATCAGCAAATGTGGAATCGGAAATACCTTCAAAGCTGATTTGGAAGATACAATATTCATCAGTGAGGCGGTTACTGATAGCCTCCAATGTGGTAGTCTTGCCATACTGCCTACCACGGTTGATACAGAAATATTCACCATTGGCAACCATCTTGCGGATGATTTCCAGACGCTCGGTGATATCGACCATATAGTGCTCATTCGGGCGACAAGTGCCCGCAGTATTGAATCTTTTCATTTCTTATGTATGATTTTGATTGGCAAAGATAATAAAAATATTCTATATACGGATAATTTGTGCGTGATATTTACGGGAATTTAACATTGCTTGCTATATGATATATCCTTCCTGGTCGTAACACCTGTGATATTTATTAATT
>JBJEAV010000411.1:0-1550 GCA_051869395.1 Prevotella sp. | reverse complement strand
TCGTCGGGCAGAAATGCCCTCTCTGCGGTCAGGGTGTCATCATAAAGGGAAAAACGGCTTATGGATGCAGCAGATGGAAAGAAGGATGCAACTATCGGAAACCGTTTTAAGTGAAGAGTGAAGAATGAAGAGTGAAGAATGAAGGAATTAGGAATGAAGAATGACAGCTCCAGTGCACGGCGCGTCAGCGTCGTGTCGTATTTGCCCTTTTTGCTTCCACTGCTCCTATTATGGAGCTGTGGCACTGCCGACATGGCGGTGAAGAAGGGCGATAAGTTCTATGCGCTTGGTGAATACTATGATGCCGCCACGCAATACCGCAAGGCTTACCAGCAGACTCCCGCCAAGGACAGAAAAACACGAGGACAACGTGCACTGAAAATGGCGGATTGCTATCGCCGAATCAACTACACGGCAAAGGCTGTCTCGGCTTATAACAACGCTGTGAGATATGGACAGACCGACAGTCTCACCTTGTTGCGACTTGGACAACAGCAGATGATCGCCGGCAACTATAAGGCTGCCGCCACTGCATTTGCAGTCGCCGTAGATACCATCTCTGCTGCCATCTCTGAAATGAGAGGTGGCGGCGATGCTAATAGTGCAAAGGTAAATGAGATGAGGGGCTATCTCGCTCTTGCCAAGACGGGAATGAAGTCGGCTGAGATGGCTCCCCAGTGGAAGAAGGAAGGCTCGCGATATACCGTGAAGAAGGAGAACAACTTTAACTCCCGACGTGCTGATTTTTCGCCTGCGTTAGGCGGCGAGGAAGGCGAGATCCTCTATTTCTCATCTACACGCAACCAAACCAAGGGCGACGAACTGAGCGGTATCACGGGACAGAAAACCGGGGATATATTCATGGCTCAGAAGGACGAGAAGGGAAAATGGCAAAGACCGGAAAACATCGACTCGGAACTGAACTCGGAGTTTGACGAGGGAGCCTGTACACTCACTCCTGACGGCAAGACCATGTATCTGACTAAATGCGTCACCGACCCGTCATATCCCCGTTATGCTCAGATATGCCGTTCGTCGCGTTCCGACGCTTCATGGAGCAAGCCCCAGGACGTGGTGCTCACCAAGGACACACTCTCAAACTTTGCCCATCCGGCGGTGTCGCCAGATGGCAAATGGTTGTATTTCACGTCGGACATGCCAGGAGGAATGGGCGGGTTTGATATATGGCGAGCACAGTTGGCTAACAATGGAGACGTGATTGCCATAGAGAATCTCGGTGAGCCTATAAACACTCCCGGAGATGAGAAGTTCCCGACGTTCCGTCCCAACGGCGACCTGTATTTCTCGTCCGACGGTCATCCCGGAATGGGTGGCCTGGACATCTTCATTGCCAAGCCAAACGAACAGTATGACCCTGAAAGGAAAAACGGGCAGCCATATATAATAGAACATCCCGGATACCCACTTAACTCTCAAGGTGACGACTTCGGCATGACATTCGAAGGCTTGCTCAACCGCGGTTTCTTCTCCTCAAACCGTGGAGACGGAAAGGGGTGGGATCATATCTACTCTTTCGCGAATCCTGAGAT
>JBJEAV010000410.1:0-1550 GCA_051869395.1 Prevotella sp. | reverse complement strand
CCTTTTCCAAGGTTTCTACGCTCATTTCAATGCCAGTTTTTAGATTGATGTATTTGAACGATGCAGGTTCAGCTTTGAAGGTCTCGTCAATCACGTACAACTGATCCTTGACACGTTTCCTACTCTCTGCGGCAAAGTCTATCAACTCGTATGCCTCCTGATCGGTCATTTTCCCATCGGGGTAGAGTAGCTTCATCATTCCGCTGAAAGTCTTACGGATGGCCAAATGGTCACGCTCGGACAGCGAACCATCAAACTTGGCATAGTCTTTCAGAATGGCTGTGCGGTCATCGTTACGGAGTTCATGAAGTACTGCGGCAATATAGTCCGTTATCAGACCATAACCTTTAGAGAAGCTGTCTTTCTTCAGCATTCGGATTTCCCAACCCGGATTATAAAGATGTATTCGGTCGAGGAAGGCACCTTTGATGAATGAGGTTGGGATGCTTTCAAACAGGTGCGTGTTCTTCAACATATAGGGAACGGTATGCTTCGTGTTGCCTACAAAAGACATGGAGGCACTGGCCTCGTGCGTGCCCTTTCCACGGTTGAAGGACTTGTTTGCCAAATAGTTCTGCATCGTGTCGATAAGCACGGCATCCACATTGCGGCCTGGTTGTTGCTCAAACTCATCCCATGCCACTACATCCCAATAGCCTACAAGTCCCAGTTCCTCCCGTTTGCCGGACATTCTGACAAAGAGGCGGGCAGGGGTTACATCGCCACCTGATACCAGCACACCATAGGGCGACAGTTCCTGAAAGACATGCGACTTACCCGTACCCTTAGGACCCAGTTCCATGAAGTTGAAGTTGTTTTCTACATGAGGGAGCAGGCGAGCCAGGGTGATGAACTTTTCACGGCGGTTCATTACCTCTGGATTCAATCCCACGGTATGCATCAGGAAGTCTATCCATTCGTCAGTAGTGAAGTTCTGACGTTGGTCGATGTACTCCTGCACATCCACATTGGAGATTTGTACGGGCTTCAGCGTCTGGATGTCCCATCTCACTTTGATGTCTTCACCGCTGATATAGCCAATGGTGACAATACACCACACACCGTTGCCACTCAACAGTTTGGGATTGGCTTTCACGTATTGAGTACCGATAGGCACTCTTGTCAATCCTAAATTGGCAAAGGCAGCCTGATATTCATCATCCTTCTCATTGAGCGTCACTGTCACCTTGTCAATGATTCGGTATTTACCGTTTTCCCTTATCTTGCCTTTTACAGACTCTGCTTCGGCACGGTGAACATAGTTGTTCTTGATGACCTGTTTGACCTTTTCCAAACCGGCCTCAATAGCCTCCTGGTCATCTGTGGCACAATATTGACCAAGAAGATATTCCAAAACGTAGGTTGGGACAGGCAGTCCTCCCTTCACGAGGAATGCCAGATCCTTTCTCACCACCTTGCCTATGAAGGCATTCATTATTTTCTGCTGTAGTGTCATATCTAAAAATCTTGTTCTATCATTGTATTGTTCTTTACCGTCTCTCGGATAATCGGATTCAGCCTTCCGGCATCTTCCTCATCGTAAATTCTCA
>JBJEAV010000409.1:0-1552 GCA_051869395.1 Prevotella sp. | reverse complement strand
CAGGACAACTCAAGATAGCCAAGGCGCAACAGGAAGAGGCGCAGTTGGCATTTCAACAGTCGTTGCTCAACGCCGGTACGGAGGTGAACGATGCTTATACTCAGTATCAGACAGCCGTGGCAAAATCCAAGCACATCTCTAATCAGGTGGAAAATCTCTCTCGTGCTTATGAAAGCACACGCCTTCTGATGGAGCATGGCAACACCACTTATCTTGAGGTGCTTACAGCCCAACAGAGTCTGTTGAGCGCACGACTGTCAAAGACTTCCAATACTTTTTCTCAAATACAGGGTATAGTTAATCTGTATAAGGCCCTCGGAGGAGGTGCCGAGTAACTCAATGCGCAGCCTCTGGGAGCGCACAGATTTATACATCAGAAATTTGAGTAATTGATAGAGAACTTTTTTCGTACCTATGACCAAGACTTTGGTATAAATATGATTGGTCTAGTTTTAGGAATGTTGGGAGAGCGGTGCGCGACGCATAGCTCTCCCTATCTTTTATATCCTCACTCCCCGATGCTCTTCCTGTACTGTGTAGGCGAAACCCCGAGGTGGGTCTTCACGTATTTGCCGAAGAAGGATAGGTTGGGGAAGTCATACAGGTTGGCTATTTCCTTTATCGACATGCTTGTGTGCTCAAGGCAATACTGCAGCTTGCTTGCCAGATACTCGTTAATCCATTTCGTGGCAGTCTTGCCGCTCACCTTCTTGCTCACGAGCGACAGGTATTTTGGTGTCACGCACAACTGGTCGGCATAATAACTTAGCCTGCGCTTGGGCATCTCCTCCTTGTCGAGCAGTTCGATAAACCGCATGAAGAGCAGGTCGGCTTGCTTGATGCCGTTAGTCTCGTCCTCACTGATGTTTTCATCATCAACATCAGCCAACAATTCATATATCATTGCGCACATAATGTAAGAGATAGTCTTCTGCAGATACCGCCGATGACTGTTATTCTGTAGTTTTTCAGCCAATAGTTCCCTATATCTGTTGAAAATAAGAAGTCCTTCGTCGCTCACCCTCACCACGGGGTGGCAGAGAATCTTCAGTATAACCCTTTGTATGTCCTTGCCGCGGTGGAACATACGCTGCAACATTCTTGCTGACAGGCCAATGCCCACACCCGAGAAATCATCGTCGGATGCCATCCTTACGATTGTAATTCCTGAGCGCATCACCAGCACGTCGTTGGCCCTAAGGTCGAGAATCTTGTCGGGCAGTTCCACCCTCAGCTTTCCCCTGCTGCATCCAAAGAACACGCACACGTCCTCGGCAAGCCTTGCTGTCAGGTCGTCTGAGTGCTTACCTGATGTCTGCACCATAATCAGGTTGTCGTCCTTATAGACAACATGCGTGTGTTCCTTGCTGCTCACTTTTTCCGCAATAGCGTCCAAATTGTTGTTTCTTTCCATATCCCAATGATTATTAATCTTTATTATGCGGGTGCAAAGATACACCAAATTCCGTTATGTAGAACACCTCACTCCCATTTCGGCTACAAATAAGCAACTTTTGTGTAAAATTTGACCAACTTCAGGCATGAAACTATA
>JBJEAV010000408.1:0-1558 GCA_051869395.1 Prevotella sp. | reverse complement strand
CCCGTTCTTCTATGCTTCCGGTATAGAAGTGCTCGCCGCTGTTGGGGTTGTACAGGCGGTACATCGGGGTCGTCTTCACGGTGGGCTTGGGGGTTGAGGTGGGTCCAGTGGAACCATAGTGCCAAGTGGCAGAAACGAGAGGGGCGTTGTCGGAACCAATGCTGATCTTTGCCCGATCCGATTCGCTGCCGGAATAGTACACATCGGTCAGGCTGTTGGAACCCTCGAACGCACCGGGCTCGATGTCCGTTACGCTGTCTGGGATTGTGACGCTCGTCAGGCTGCTGCAGTAAGAGAATGCACCACACCCGATGCTCGTCACACTGCCCGGGATTGTGACGTTCGTCAGGTTGCTACAGCCTGAGAACGCAACCGCACCAATGCTTGTTAGAGTGTCTGGCATTGTGATGCTCGTCAGACCGCTGCAACCATAGAACGCACCACCCTCAATGCCTGTCACACTGTCTGGGATTGTAACACTCGTTAGGCTTGTGCAGTAAAAGAACGCATCGCTCCCGATATTTAAGACGCTGTTTGGGATAATAACACTCGTCAGGCCTTTACATCCATAAAAAGCTCCATGCTGAATATAGACCACACTATCTGGTATTAAATATCCTCCTGTTATCCCTGCTGGATAGCATATCAATGTTTTTATATCTTTAGTAAAGAGGATGCCATCAACCTCAGTGTATTTACGATTTTGTTCATCTACGCAGATTTGAATTAAGCTGTCACAGCCCTCGAACACCTCATCTCCAATACTTATCACACTGTTCGGAATCGTGATACTTGTTAGGCTGGTGCAGTAATAGAATGCATTCTCCCCGATGCTCGTCAAACCGTCCGGAATGGTGACACTCGTCAGGCTTGTGCAGTCAAAGAACGCCATCTCCCCGATGCTCGTCACACCGTTAGGGATTGTGACGCTTGTCAGGCTACTGCAGCCATCGAACGCACCGTCCCCGATGCTCGTCACCCGGTACCCATCGATTGTTTCCGGAATCACCAATGCGCCGCTGGCACTTGTGTTACAGCCCGTAATCGTGCAGGTCGCCCCATCGCTGTTGACCGTATAGGTCAGGTCGCCATAGGTTCCTGCCGTTGCGTCATACAATTCCGCCTCTTCCTCCTGCACGGCGGGTTTGGCCTGCTCCTGCACGGCTGTCTCCGGGCTGGCGTAAGACAGGGCTTCTGCCGCGGCAGGCAGAGCCAGAGAAAGCACCATGGCTGCCGAAAGCAGCCCCGCAATCCATTTGTGTCTCACATAGATCAACCTCCTGTTTCGATTTCGATTTTGAATTTGGATAAGAAAGGTTCCAATTATTTTTATAATATCACGCCAGCCTTGAAATCTCAATCCCTTTCTTCACATTTTTCACCTTTTTCTTCACATCTTTTTCACATTAAAAAACAATTCCCGGCAGCGATGCGCCCATGTTGACGCATTCCTGCCGGGAATCTGTTTCTGCAAAGGAACCGCTGGTGCTCCATCAGGCACCGTTGTGCAGGCAAACAGTCTTCCTGCTTTGACCTGACGGATAGCAGGGGATACCCT
>JBJEAV010000407.1:0-1559 GCA_051869395.1 Prevotella sp. | reverse complement strand
CAGGTGGAATTGGAGGTGACCGACCCGTTGGAGAAGTCTATCAGACAGATGCCGACACTCGACCATGTGGAGTCGTCGTCATATTCCGACATGGCGATAATCACCGTGGAACTGCTGCCGACAGTGAAGGACGAAGACCTGGAACAGCAGTGGGACTTGTTGCGCCGCAAGGTGAACAACGTGAAAGCCTCGCTGCCTCAGGGGGCAGAGGTGAAGATGGTGAGCGACGACTTCGGCGACGTGTATGGCATGTTCTATGCCCTGACCGGCGATGGAATGGGCGACACACAGATGAACGACTATGCCGAAATGGTGAAGCGAGAGGTGTCTGCCATCGAGGGAGTGACTCGTGTGGATATCTACGGCAAGCGCGGGGAGTGCATCAACATCAACCTGCATGAGGACAAAATGGCTAATCTCGGAGTATTGCCGACAGAGGTGATACAGACACTGAACGGACAAAACGCCACATCTTATGCCGGATATTTTGATAACGGAATGCGAAGACTGCGAGTGACGGTGGATGACAAGTTCCGCTCGGCCGACGACATCGCCAACATGCTGATACAAGGACACGACGACGACCAGTTGCGCATACGCGACATCGCCGGTGTGACTAAGGGTTATGAGAAAGTGACGCGCAACGCCATGGAGCGTGACGGCGAGAGGACTTTGGGAATAAGTATTGCCTGCTCGAGCAGTTATGACATACTGAAGGTGGGCGAGAAGGTGGAGAAGAAACTCGACGAACTGATGACGCAGATGCCTGTGGGAGTGGAATTCCACAAGGTGTTCTTCCAACCCGAACGAGTGTCGGACGCGCTCTACACCTTCCTGCTCAATCTGCTTGAGTCGGTGGTTATCGTAGTGATTGTGCTGATATTCTTCATGGGATTCAAGTCGGGCGTGATACTCGGTATGTCGCTTGTGGTGATAGTGTTCGGTTCGTTCCTCGTGCTTAATGGTTTCGACGGCACGCTGCAGCGTGTGTCGCTCGGGGCGTTCATCCTCGCCATGGGAATGTTGGTGGATAACGCCATAGTGATAGTGGATGGCATACTCGTTGACCTGAAGAAGGGCAAGACGCGTATGGAAGCCCTTACGTCGATAGGCAAGAAGACGGCAATGCCGCTGCTCGGCGCAACGCTCATAGCCATACTTGCCTTCCTGCCCATCTTCATGAGTCCCGATACGGCGGGAGTTTATTGTCGCGACCTGTTCATCGTGATAGCGGTGTCGTTGCTGCTCAGTTGGCTGCTCGCCTTGGTGCATGTGCCACTGATGGCAGACCGTCTGCTGCATCCGAAGGCTGAAGAGGGCGAGACATATAATGGCAAGGCATACGACGTGCTTGAAAAGACGTTGCGATTCTGTCTTTCACACAGACTGACGGTGGTGGTAGGAGCGGTGTTGCTGCTCGTGGCGAGTGTGTCGTGCTATCCTTTTATCAAGCAGAGCTTCTTCCCCGACATGGAGTATGACCAGCTATATATAGAATACAAGTTGCCGGAGGGATATAACTCAACACAGGTGGAGCATGACCTTACGAAGATGAGACA
>JBJEAV010000406.1:0-7346 GCA_051869395.1 Prevotella sp. | reverse complement strand
GGCAACGTGGCTTACAGCGACGCCGTAATCAATGCCTACAAGAACGGCACCAACCCTCTCTATTATCCCAACGTGAACTGGGCGGACGAGACATTCCGCAATGTCTCAAACAACGACCGCTTCAACCTCGAGTTCAAGGGCGGTACGAGGAATTTCCGCTACTACACCAACGTGCAGTTGCTCACAAACAAAGGATTCATCAAGAACTTCCAGAACGACGGTTATTCCACACAGAACAAATACACACGTGGAACCCTGCGTTCGAATATGGACATCGACCTCTCGCCCAAAACAAAGCTGCATACCCATCTCTACGGATTGCTCACCGAGCAGTCGCAACCTGGTTCGCAGGCTGACCTTTGGACAATGATATATCAGGTTCCTGCCAACGCATTCCCAGTGAAGGTGTCGGATGCTGTATGGGGAGGAAATACGGTATATACCACCAACAACCCCGTGGCACAAAGTCAGGCTGCCGCTTATTACAAGAACCACCAGCGCGCACTCTATGCCGACGTGGAGCTCGTGCAAGACCTCTCTGCCATCACTCCAGGACTGAGCGCACAGGGACAGCTTGGTTACGACACATGGTCGAACGTATATGAGGACCACTCTAAGACCTATCGCTACAGCTACTACGACGTGTCACACACAGGAGATGTAGTTGCCGACGGTTCGGCTGCTCTCGCTTCGGTTGAAGGCTCCGACTCAAACATGGGTACCGGCGCCAACAACAACTCATGGATTCGCCGCTGCATATTCAACGGCTCTATCAACTACGACCGCACATTTGCAGAAAAGCATAACGTGTATGGACAGTTGAAGTATGACTACGAATACAACGACCAGACGGGTACCAACACCACTGTATATCGTCACAACATCTCGCTGTTCGCACACTATGGTTATGACAACAGATACCTCTTGGATGTGGCTCTCGTAGAGTCTGGCTCAAGCCGTCTTGCCCCTGGAAGCAAATGGGCTTTCTCGCCCAACGTTTCAGCTGCATGGAACATCTCCAACGAGGAGTTCATGAAGGACGTGAATTGGGTGGATTTCCTCAAGCTCCGCGCATCATTCGGCAACCAGTCGCTTGACGTGCTCCCCGGAAGCAACGTGTGGACATACTACGACCAGTTCTACCTGATGAACGGAACATCTTATCCCTTCGACGCCACATACACCGGTACCCAGTGGGGTAACACTTATCTCTCAACCGCCAAGACCCAGTCGCTCGGACATGAGCGTACCACAAAGTTCAATGTAGGTTTCGACGCCACTCTCTTCGGCAGTCTAAATGTATCTTTGGACTATTACTATCAGCATCGCTACGACATCTGGTGCTCAACAGCGGGAAGCTACAATAGCGTTTTCGGATTGACTGCTCCATACGAGAATGTGGGTGTCGTAAACTCCAATGGTATAGAAATCTCTGCTGACTACAGCAAGAAGATCAACTCCGACCTAACTATCAATGTAGGTGCATCGGTAGCGTTCAATAAGAACACCGTGAAAGAACAGGCAGAAGCTCCACAGCTCTATGCCAACACCTCTTCAACAGGAGAGCGCTACGGACAGGCTTTCGGATATGTGGCAAACGGATTCTTCCAGAAGAGCGACGATATCAATGGCGACGGTATCATCTCTACCGCAGAAATGCAGCAGAAGGGATATCCAGTGCAGTCGTTCACAACGGTTTATCCCGGTGACGTGAAGTATGTTGACCTCACCGACGACGGCATCATCGACTCCAACGACCGCAAGGCCATCGGCTACAGCACGACAGCCCCCGACCTCTACTACAACTTCCATCTCGGAGCTGAGTACAAGGGATTCGGTCTCGACGCAATGTTCCAGGGCGTGGGCAAGTGGACAGGTTTCATGACCACCAACGGACTCTATCGCTCGGCTGTTGCAACAAACACCTTGTCGCAGTATCTATACGACAACTCATGGTCGGCAGAACGTGGAAACACCGAGAACGCTCTCTTCCCGCGTCTCTCCACCACAAGCAACGCCAACAACGACCTCAACAGCACACTGAACATGTTCGACCGCAGCTATCTGAAGCTCCGCTATGTGGAACTCTACTACTATCTGCCGAAGTCAGTTCTCGACAAGCTCAGCGTCATCAACAAGGTGAAGTTCTATGTACGCGGCACTGACCTCTTCACAGCAGACCATCTCGACAAGGCTGACGCAGCATCTTACGGTGTGACACAGCCGCTGACAAGAAGTGTACAACTCGGTGCTGCTCTTACATTCTAAACTTAATAACGATTACGACTATGAAATTGAAAAAGAATTTTTTAGGCTTTGCAATGGCTGCCGTGGCATTGTCCTCTTGCAATATGGACTATAATGAATACACAGCCTACGACAAGGAATATATAGAGCGTTCCTTCGCTTATGTCGGAGGTCTTATGACCACTATATACACCGACATCGACACCGACTGGGGAAACCTCTCGGGAGCTATGCTCTCATCAGCAACAGACGAGTCGGAGTACAGTCACGACGGCAACTCCATCGAGGACTTCTACAACGGCAACTGGAGCGCAGCCAACCCACATCAGACGATATGGACATCGGCTTACGAGGGAATAACATACTGCAACGAAGTTATCGACAACTGGTCGAACCTCGACTTCGAGCAGTTCAAGCTCAACCTCGACTACGAGAAGCAGATGTATCTATATAAGAATTATGTGTATGAGGCTCGTTGGGCACGCGCATATTTCTACTTCACTCTCGTAAGACAGTATGGCGGTGTGCCTTTCAAGACTCATAACACCACAGGTACAGAGGAAACTGCTCTCCCGCGCACAAGTGCCGACGATATCTTCGCATTTATCGCAAGCGAGTGTGAAGCCATCAAGGACTCAATCATCGAGGACTACTCTGCCGACAAGGAGCACATCCTCGCCAAGGCAGAGACAGGACGCGCCAACAAGTATGCAGTTCTCGCACTGAAGGCCCAGGCAGCCCTCTATCATGCCTCTCCCCTCTTCACCCAGGGCAAGAGTGCCGAAGAGAAGAAGGAACTCTGGGCAGAGGCAGTGGCTGCACACAAGGAGCTTATCGACGCTGCCGAGGCTAAGGGTATGGGATTGGCTGCTGACATCGCAGAACTTTGGGGTACAGAATACTATTCCAATGCCGAGAGCACCAAGGAGATTATCTTTGCCCGTCGTACCGCATCTGCAAATACCTTCGAGGGATATAACTTCCCCGTTGGATATTCATCCGGTCAGGGCGGCAACTGTCCTACACAGGACCTCGTGGATGCCTTTGAATGCACCGACGGCAAGAGCATTGCTGAGAGCGACCTCTATGACGCTGCCAATCCATACGCCAACCGTGACCCACGTCTCGCAAAGACTGTTGTGACCAACGGTGAGGCATGGCCTAACGACCTTGAGGCTTACAACAGTGAGCACCCCGTGCTCGAGACTTATATCGGCGGCTACCACTCACGCACCGGTAATGCTGCCGGTAAGTCATACGCAACGACAACGAGCTACTATCTGAAGAAGTTCTGCAACCCCAACCAGATACTCCGTGCCCGCTCAGGTGTTGCCGTAACAACCTCTCCCCACGGATGGCTCACCTTCCGTATGGGCGGCATGTATCTCAACTATGCCGAGGCTCTCTTCCAGTATTTCAAGGCTTCGGGCAACGGCAATGCAGCCGATGCAAGCGGCAGTGTGACATACAAGGATGCCAATGGCAACCAGCAGACTATCTCTGTTCCGTCATCTCAGACAGCCGCCAAGATGGCAAGCAAGACTCGCACACGTTCAGGTATGCCGGAGTTTGCAACTGGTATGAGCAACGACGAGTTCTGGGCTAAGTACAAGAACGAGCGTCGTGTGGAGCTTGCCTTCGAGGGACACCGTTTCTATGACGTGCGTCGCTGGATGGAGGATGGCGACAAGTTTATGAAGATTCACCGCATGGAAATCACCAAGAACGAGGATGGCACATTCACCTATAACAAGGTGGCAGTGACTCGTGGTGATGGTCAGTGGCAGAACAAGTGGAACTTCTTCCCATTCTCTCAGACCGAAATCATGAAGTCGGGTAATGCAATAACCCAGAATGAGGGATGGTAATAAATCCGCAATAAACAAAAGTCTCCGGCGGTGGTGCGCAAGCATACCGCCGAAGACTAAAACGAAACAATAAATAATACATTTAATATTAACTAAAACAACTTTAACAATGAAAAAGTTTACTTTAATTTCGTTGCTTATGCTCATCTGCTGCGTGATGGCAAAGGCAGAGATCATGGACAAGTATTTCTTCAAGATCCCAACTGACAAAATGGCTGACGGTTGGATTGTACAGGACGCAGGTAACTTCGTGGGAACTCCCGGAAAGGATTACTTCGAGGCAAAGAACAACAAGAACGGTGGTCGTATGCTCAACTACTTCTGGAATGAGGAAGCATGGACAAAGGTGAAGGACCTCAGCACACTTCCTAACAGTGAGTACAAATTCACTATGGACTTGAACGTGTCAAACATGGCAGCTCGTGCTGATATGGAGTTCACTCTTCTGCCTGTCAATGCTTGTGAATCAGGTGACAGCCGTATTTCTACACATAACCAGCGTTGGTGGAACAGTGCAGAAGGAGAGGACTATTTCTTCCGTTGGAGAGTAGGCGAAGCTCCTGCTGCTGCAAATGGTGACTTCACTATCTGGATTAACGAAAATCCTACTGGCAAGACAGACTGGACTCAGACCACCGAGGAAACACTCGTTCTCTCAAGCCAGAAGACTTACAAGTTCGCTTGCGTGATTAACACTACCGCAAAGACCGCTACTTACACCATCTCTGACGAGGAAGGCAATCAGCTTGCAACAGGTGTTCATAACTATGTTTGCGCAGAGGACCGCGCTGGTATCTTCATCTTCTCAATGAACGGAACATCTACACACCAGCTCTCTAACATCGGTCTGTCTTATGAGGCAGAAGGTCCATTCGCAAGTGAACCTTCATGTGACCCATTGGCAGTTATCGGAACACAGCGTGCATACTATGTGAATTTCAAAGAAGGAGAAGTTCTCCATTGGGTACAGCTTGGTAACGCTGATGACGCCGTGAACGGTGCTTCTTATGCAAGTGGTGAGGAATACACAGCTACATACTGGGAATCAAATGACACTCGTGACTTCGAGGCTAATGCAGACGAGTACTTCGGTAGTAAGATTATCTACTGCACCGAGAGTGGTGACCTCAGAGTATGGACAACAATGGAAGACGACGAGTCAAACATTTCTGACGAAGTTGTAACTCCTGTAGTCTGCGAGGCTGTTACTATGCCTGTTCCTGTAGCTACTATCACAAACGTGCAAGAAGGATACGCAAAGGAATACACTATCACTGCCGACAACTCCAACACCCTGCTCAAGCCAGTTGTAACAATCAACTGCGTTGTTAAGGACGCTTCAGGCAATACCATTGAAACAAAGAACTTGATGTCTGGTGAGAAAGTTACTCTTACATCTGCCGGTAGCATCGAACTTTACTCTTACGACGGTACTCACCCCGATCCCTGGTATTCTCCTTCTGAGGCTATAACAGTCAACAACAATGTTGAGTATGTAGAACAGAGCTTCACCAACTACGCTTGGACTAAGGAAGAGTGCGACGCAACAAAGGCTGGTTACACTGTAACTGAGATTGTTGATAATGCCAACAAGTCTCACTGGGATCGTATCTACTCTAATCAGAAGTATGGTTATGACGAGGCTGGCAATGCTGCCGCTTGGGTTGACGGAACTGAGTATGTATGGGTGAAGGAAGGCTTCGGCTTCTACGAAGGCTCTGCCATCGGTACTGACGACGCTAAGTGGAATGTTCAGGTTCCTGAGGATATCTACACTGGCTTCAAGCCATTGGTACCTGCTGAAGCAGACAACTACACTGCCGGTGCATGGGCAATATTCCCATTGGAGGGTATCGTATATTACGCTATCAACATCGCTAACCTCAGCGTAGGCATTTCTCCTGAGTATGTATCTGACGATGCTTCCAAACCAAACTTCTTCATCGTTCACACACGTGGTGGCTACGACCGTCCTGACAAAGGTGACTGCAACGCCACAACAGTTTGCGTAGCTGGTGAGAACTACAGCCTCTTTCGTTATGACACCGCCATCTGCGACGTTCGCATCATGACATACAAGGGCTTCGAACTTGGTTCTGGCATCTCATCTACAACTATCGACAATGCCGCTCCTGCCATCAGAAAGGTGATCACCGACAACGGCATCGTAATCGTTAAGGGTGACAAGACCTTCTCCGTATCTGGTGCCCAGATGAAATAATTTCATACATTAGATACTATATTCAATTCCCGACCGGGGCTCCGCGACAAAAGCGACAGCCCCGGTCGTTGTTTGAATCTTCAATTTATCATAATAATAAAAAACAGGGGTAAAAAACCTCTGTTTAGAAATCAGTAAAGGGAGTCTTGTTTTCATAATTAGGGTGTTTTGGGTCAAAAAAAAGCCTTCTTCTATCACATCTATCACTGTTCCATCACTCTTCTATCACTACTTAACCAACTGAGATTAACAGAATTAACCCTAAAAGTGATAGAAGTGATAGAAGAAAATGAAAATTTATAGAATGCGCACGCGCGCGCGTAAAGGATTACCTAATATAAATGTATGACAACAGTTATCTTTATATATTCACGAAAGCTATTATAAATATATCAAGAACTTAGCTGCGATTTATATTCCGCACTGCGGAACGTACATTCCGCAGTGGTGAACGTATATTCCGCAATGCGGAATATAAAAACCGCAATGCTGAACATAAATAGGAGACAGATTCACAATAAAATCAATTGGGCTGCGAGATAAATTAAAGATACCTGTCATTACCAAATTACAACAGAATATCCAGGTGTTGAATGCATACTCTGTTGATTAATGTACTAAATCCAACTTTCTATAGAACAACTTAGGTTAATCGCTTATTAGTGATATCTTCTCCTGTTAATAAACCTTCTCAGTTGAAGAAATATAATTAATAATTGGCATTTTATCAAAAAATGATGGTTAAAATCAGTTTTTAGAGGACGCAATAACAATTTTCTTTGTAATTTTGCACCGAAATTATAAAAAAGAAACCTAAAGATGATTGTTATGAATAAAAAACTGGTTACACTTGCCATTGCTGCATTGACTTCATTCACGGGAGTCATGGCACAGAGAGTCACGGACAGACTCGACCGCGGACTCGTGGCCGTAAAGACTACGGGAGGAGTGTATTGCTCGTGGCGCATTCAGGCTGACGAGTATTACGACGTGAAGTACAACCTCTATCG
>JBJEAV010000405.1:0-1573 GCA_051869395.1 Prevotella sp. | reverse complement strand
CCAAGTGCTTCATATCATGCCCTCCCCATGAGTTGGTGCCGGCATACTGGAATCCCACCTTATTATATAATAGCTCGGCCTTGGGGTTGCCCACATCCACGAGGAGGCCTGTGGAGGGAAGTCCGAGAGCACGGCTCTTTTCGATAGATGCCTGCAGTAGGAGCTTGGCTATGCCTCTGCCACGGTAGGCGGGATCGACGGCGAGAGAGTCGAGATAAAGCTCGCCCGCTTGGGTCTCGTCGGGGATGGAGCTGTGGTCCATGTTCCATTCTTTTAAGGCGGTGTCAATGAAGGGCTGGCGCAGCTGGTGGAGAAGTGCGCCATCGTAGCTGACGCAGATGCCGAGGATGCGACCAGGTGCTGACACACCTGGCACGGGGGCTGACGGCACGGGGGCATCCTCATCTTTCATAGCCACGAGGGTGTTGCTGTAGCTGTACTGTGTGTCGGGGCGGGCGACGAGTGACGACATGACACGATGGAAGTCATGTATGTCGTGCTCAGGTCCGCAGAAATGGAGGCAACATTCCTCCGTCATCGCCATGATGATAAGCTCGGCGATGCGCTCCGCCTCATCGGGGCGGCCTTGTCTAATGTATATATTTCCGTTGTTCATATGTCTCTTATCTCCATTTATCTCCATTTATCTCCTTTTATCTCCTTTTATCTTCTCTTATCTCCTTTTATCTCCTTAATTACTCAATTTCGCGGCTAAATTACTCAAAAATGGTGAAATGGCAAAGGATTTTTCCTTATCAATCATTAAAGATATTAAAATAAAATGCAAAATGTGGTTTTTTTGAAGAAAATAGTGTATCTTTGTCCCCGAATTTAAATATTAAAAGGAAGATTATGAACTACAATGATTTTCATTATGGTGCGGTTTCACAGAACCGCGACTTGGAGATGCAGGCAGCATTTCCTGTATTGATGCGCAAGGTTTATACATGGATGACACTTGCAATGGTGCTCACTGGTCTCACTGCATACGGAGTGGCTACCAGTCCCGGCATTTTGACAGCTTTATATTCCAATTCCGCAATATTCTGGGGATTGGTGATTGCAGAGTTTGCATTGGTTATAGGTATCAGTGCAGCCATCAACCGTCTTTCTCTCACCACAGCGACACTGATGTTTGTGGCATATTCAGTGATTAACGGAGCTATGCTCTCGTCGATATTCGTGATATATACGGCTTCTTCGATTGCGAGCGTGTTCTTCATTACAGCTGCCACATTCGGTGCAATGGCTTTGATTGGCTATACCACCAAGACCGACCTGACATCTGTGGGCAAGATTCTTTTCATGGCTCTCATCGGTTTGGTTATTGCTACGATAGTGAATATGTTCATCGGAAGTAGCGGTCTTACCATGATTTGCAGTTATGTGGGAGTGCTGATTTTCGTGGGGCTCACTGCATACGACTCTCAGAAAATCAAGCAGATGCTCATGCAGGCTCCCGATGCCAGCGAGTCGTCGCAGAAGCTCGCCCTTCTCGGTGCCCTGACGCTCTATCTCGATTTCATCAACCTGTTTATCTATCTGCTCCGCATCTTCGGGGACAGGAAGGATT
>JBJEAV010000404.1:2969-7363 GCA_051869395.1 Prevotella sp. | reverse complement strand
AACAACGCCACTCCCTCCTGTTTCTTTCCGTCCATCATAATCTTTATCGGATGGTCGAATCTCACATGGCGCACGTATTGAGTCTCATCCACTGCCGGCATGGCGTCGAGGATGTCCTGACGGAAGATACCGTCGTTGTTATAGGGGTTGATGGTGTAATATCCCACTCCGAATGACGTGAGGTTCTGGAAGAAATGCGTTCCTTGACTCGGATCCACGCGATAGTTCTTCAATCCCAACTCCACAATCAGTTTGGCAGCCGAGATATGCGGCCACTTCACCGGTATGCCGAGCCAATGGTCGCTTGAGCCCCATCGTCCTGGCCCTACGAGTATATAACTTTTCCCCTCGTCGAGGAACTTGCGGTTGATGCGCTCCACGTCCATCGCTATAGCGGGATTGTTTACCGCCGTGAAGTTGTCATCAACCTTAACATACACCACATCCGTCACCTCCTCACTAATACCGTGTCCAAGCGAGTTGTGCGAGCGCAACAGGCATTGCTCGTCGGGAATCTTCGTCAGGTCTTCCTCCAGCATCTGCTTGCTATCCACTATCGGACGTATCTGCAACAAGTAGAACTCGCCCGTCTTGTCAGCATTGATATTACATGCAAACTCAATCTCCACCGGTCGCTTCATCTCCTGCTCACCGAATGTCTGAGCCATCTGCAGAAGTTCGGGCAAGGGGAACACTCCCTGTTGAAGCACTCCGCAGAAGGAGATAATCTTGCGTCCGCCCTCGTATATGCCGTCGCGTATAATCTGGTCGTATGGGTCATAGGTCGAGGCGATATAGTTGAGCGAACCGTCCTTGTCGGCCTCCTTCACTCGCAGGTTCTTGATGTTGAATCCGTCATCCACTTTGAAGTCCTCGCTCACGTTGGTCATGTCCAGGGCATAGAATCTTGTCTGTGTGTCTCGCAGTGCTGTCTCCATCTCGCTCGTCTGCAACACCTGGTGTGGATGATAGGGGCTCACCCTCAACGTCTGACCTCCATCCACGATATATTTTCCGAGTCCCAAGGCGAGACTCGCTATTCCCTCCTCAGCCTTCTCATCGCCGATGGGATAATAGTTGATTGAGCGCAGCACACCGCTGAAGTTGGGATAGTAGTGGTCGCCATACTGGTGTCCCACCACCTCCTGCAATATCACCGCCATCTTCTCTTGGTCGATCACATTACTCGTGGCTGTCATATACGCCTTCGAGTCCTTGTAATACACCGAGGCATACACACCCTTGATGGCGCACGCCAACATCCTCAGCATCTCGTATTTGTCGTTGCGATAGGGAATCATGTATGTGGAATATATTCCTGCAAAAGGCTGGTAATGACTGTCTTCAAGAAGAGAGGAAGAGCGGATGGCTATCGGCGACTTCACCGCGTCGAAGAAGGTGAAGAAGTCGGCTATCAGCGAGTCGGGCAACTGCGCCTTGAGGAAGTGGGCGAGTATCTCCTCGTCAGATGCGTCGCTGAGGGCTATCTGATAGAGGTTGTTCTTGTCCATAAACTCGTCGAAGATATCTGTGCAGAGCACCACCGTGCGAGGTATGCTCACCGACACTCCGTTGTATTGGTTGAGGTCGGGATGCTTCTTGATGATATTGTCGAGGAATGCCAATCCCCTGCCCTTTCCGCCGAGCGAACCGTCGCCGATGCGGGCGAAATGGCTGTAGGCGTCAAACTTTCCGCGGTCGAACACTGCCACCACTCCGATGTTCTTCATGTGGCGATACTGCACTATGGCGTCGAAGATAATCTGCCTGTGGGCATCCACGTCCTGCAACTTTCTCCACGTCACATGCTTCAGGAATGCCGACACGGGGAAGATGGCTCTTGCGCAGAGCCAGCGGCTCATGTGGTTGCGCGAGATATGATAGAGCATCGAGTCGTTGGGAATCTTGAAGATATTATCCTGCAACTCCTTCAGCGAACGTATGCGCATAATCTCCTCGTGGGTATTCGGGTCGCGGAAGATAAAGTCGCCGAATCCCATGTGCTCCTCCATGATGCGGCGCAGGTCAACGCTCATCTTCTTGGATGTCTTATCGACAAAGCGGAAGTGCTCCTTCTCCGCCTTGACACGGTTGGCCGACTCCGAGCTTTGCAGTATGAGCGGCACAAACTCGTCCCTGCGCCTGATCTCGCGCAGCAGTTTGAGTCCCGCCTCGGGGTCTTTATCCATCTTCTCGGGCGAATAACCTATGCCCTTCCTGTCGTCGGTCATCATGCCGTGTATTGGGAATCGGGTGTCGCTTATCACTCCGAGCGTGTTCTCGTGGTATTTCTCGAATATGGCTATTGCTTCGTCATAACATCTTGCCAACACCACCTTCGGTCGGCCTCTCTTGCGCTGTGCCGCGGCATGGGGGTTGAGCGCCTCCTGCGAGAAGTTCTTGCTCTGTTGCAATATATAATTATATAGGTTAGGCAGAATCGACGAATAGTCCCTGATTCCGTCTTCCACCAAGAGGATCATCTGCACCCCAGCCTCCTCGATGTCGTGTTCGAGGTTCATCTTGTCCTCAATCAGTTTGATAATCGAGAGAATGAGGTTGGTGTTGCCGAGCCAACAGAAGATATAGTCGAACATTGAGAGGTCCTCGTCCTGCATACGTCGTGTAATACCATGCGAGAATGGTGTCAGCACCACGCACGGTATGTCGGGCGAGTCCTGCTTCACCTGTCTCGCCACATCGAAGGCGTCGTTGTCTGCATTTCCCGGCATACATATCACAAGGTCGATGGCTGTTGTGCGCAGCACCTCGTTGGCCTCCTCCGTCGTACTCACCTGACGGAACGTCGGCGGGTATCTCAGTCCGAGGTCCATATACTCATCGAAGATTTTCTCATCCACTCGTCCGTCATCCTCCAGCATGAACGCATCGTATGGATTGGCAACGATAAGGATGTTGAAGATGCGTCTCGTCATGATATTCACAAACGACACGTCCTTCAAGTAGAACTTGTTCCATTCCTGTGGTATCTTGGTTTCCATAATCTCTTTGTCTTTAATTACGTAATATTACCGATATATTGTATATCAGTTTGCAAAGGTACACTATTTTTCCGAATAACCTTGCGTCTATACGGGTATCTTGTCTTAAAAAGATTTAATTATTCAGGGTAAATATGTGTCAACAGTTGGTTATTTGTGTGAAAAAGTGTATCTTTGCACCGATTTTCTAAAACAAAAGAATATGAATGTATCGTGGTTCTCGTTTCCTGTCGGTATAGCCATTGGCGTTGCCCTTGTTGCGGCTCTATATGTTATGGAGTGCGAATGGGGCAGGCGCAAATGGGTCGTCAAGATGCGTTCGCCACGTATGTCATGTTGGCTTATAGGACTCACCGTCGTGGCTTGCATCATCGGCGGAAGCCTGCCTTACGGCACTTCCTCGTCCTTTGGTTCATCACCGTTCCAGACCTCCATCCCCTTTGTTTTGTTGCTCGTCGCCCTGACGGCACACCTCACGCTCGTCATAATCCATAGGATTAGGTCGGTGAATATCTTGAAAGACTGGGTATTCCTTGCCACTCATGTCGGTCTGTGGCTTGCCCTCTTCAGTGGTCTCGTCGGTGCCGGTGACAACAGCGAACTGCGCTCCATTGTGGGGCGCGAGAAAGCCACAAATGCCGCCATCGACTCAAACGGCCGCATGGCATCATTGCCCTACACTCTCCGCCTCAAGGACTTCAATATCACAGCCAATCCTGCCGACGGTTCGCCTACGCAGTATTCCGCCACAGTGCTCATCAACGATAGTCCTGTGGAGATAGCGGTCAACAGTCCCCACTCTATAAGTCTTTCCGAGGACATATACCTCATGAGCTTTGATGCCGAGTCCAATGCCTCATACTGCGTCCTGATGGTTGAGCGGCAACCGTGGAAGTATCCCATGCTTGCAGGGCTGTCGCTGCTGCTCTTGGGAGCAGTGGCGGGAGGGGGGCAATTAAGAATTAAGAATTAAGAGATTAAGAGATTAAGAACTCAACCTTCGGAAGTAAAAAAACAGTGCGGAAGCCTCTGGGAGCGTGGGCGTCTCGCCCGCGGCCTGCCGAGAAAACATACATCTTCCCACTGCGATGATTTTGATTACAGTGCGGAAGCCTCCGGGAGCGTGGGCGTCTCGCCCGCGGCCTGCCGAGAAAACATACATCTTCCCACTGCGATGATTTTGACAACTCTCTGCGTTGTTTTTGGTTACTCTCTTCGCAGGCCGCGGGCGAGACGCCCACGCTCCCAGAGGCTGCGCATAGAAAATATGCAGACGGATTGGTTAGTTGCGGAACTTGAGTTAAAAGTTAAGAATTAAAAGATTAAAGAATTAAGAATATGATAACTTGGGATATCTTTCTGCCATTTGCCGTTGTCGCCGTGACATTATGG
>JBJEAV010000404.1:0-2869 GCA_051869395.1 Prevotella sp. | reverse complement strand
TATGATAACTTGGGATATCTTTCTGCCATTTGCCGTTGTCGCCGTGACATTATGGACTACGGGAGCATTGGTTGCATTTCGCCGGAGCGAGGGATGCAGCAAGGCAAGCCTGTGGAGCACGGTAGCTGGCATAGTGGTGTATATGGTGTTCATCGGCGGACTATGGGCAAGCCTCTCCCGTCCCCCGTTGCGCACGCTTGGCGAGACACGCCTATGGTATTCCCTGTTTATGGTTGTCTCAGGCCTTATAGTATATATAAGGTGGAAATACCGCTGGATTCAACTTTTCTCGCTGATAGTGGCAACGGTGTTCATCTGCATCAACATCCTCAATCCCGACATCCACGACCAGAGCCTTATGCCCGCCCTGCAGAGCGCATGGTTCGTGCCCCACGTCACGGTATATATGTTCTCCTACAGTGTGTTCGGCTGTGCCTTCCTCCTCGCCATAATCGGCCTGTGGCGACGCACCGACGAATATCTCCCCACCACCGACCAGCTTGTAAGGATAGGCATGTCATTCCTAACCTTCGGAATGATTTCAGGCTGCATCTGGGCAAAGCAAGCCTGGGGAAGCTATTGGACATGGGATCCCAAGGAGACATGGGCAGCCGCCACCTGGTGTGCCTACTTAGTATATATCCACCGCCGCCTATACAAGGCGACATCATCAAATGCCGCCCCCACCCCCTCTACACCCCCTACACCCCCTACATCACCTACCCCCCCTACCCCCACCTACATCTGGCTAATAATCGGCTTCCTCCTTCTCCAAATGTGTTGGTATGGAGTGAATTTCCTCCCCTCCGCCGCCGCCAGTCTCCACAGCTACGATTAGCCCCCTACAACACCTACACCCCCTACAATACCTACACCCCATAAAAAAATAAAAAAAAAACAATGAAAAAAACAAGCAAAATCATTCTCTCAGGAGCAGTCCTCGTGGTAGGCTTGGCAATAGTCTATCGCGCTGTCAACCAGGCTCCCGACAAGTCACTGCCCGCAAACGAGCAGCTGACCGAAATCATGAATGACGGAGGATGCGTGTTCTGCCACACGGAGAACCCCGACCTCCCGTTCTATGCCACATTCCCCGTGGCAAAGTCATTAATCTCAGCCCACGTGGAAGAAGGCTACAAGGTTTTCGACATCGCACCGATGATGAAAGCCGTGGCTGAAGGCAAGGCCGTCAACGAGGTTGACCTCGCCAAGGTGGAGAAGTGCGTACAGGACGGCTCAATGCCGCTCATGTCCTACTATCTCGCCCACTGGGGCTCGTCGCTCACGTCGGCAAAGACCGACATCGTGCTCGACTGGGTTAAGCAGCACCGCGCACAGTTCTATCCCAACGAACTGGCTGCCGCCGAGTTCAAGAACGAACCTATCCGTCCCATCCCCGACTCCATCGCAGTGGATGCCGCCAAGGTGCAGTTGGGCAAGGAACTGTATCACGACACACGCCTCTCGGGCGACGGCACCGTCTCATGCGCCTCTTGTCACGCCATCGAGACTGCCGGTGTTGACAACCACCAGTTCTCTGACGGTATCGGAGGACAACTTGGAGGCATCAACGCACCCACGTCCTACAACTCGGTGTTCAACTTCGTGCAGTTCTGGGACGGTCGTGCAGCCACCCTCGCCGAACAGGCAGCAGGTCCTCCCCTCAACCCCGTGGAGATGGGAAGCAAGTCGTTTGACGAGATTGCAGCCCGACTTGCAGCCGATGCCGATTTCAACAAGCGCTTCCTCGCCTCTTATCCCGAAGGCCTGAACGAGAAGACCATCACCGACGCCATCGCCGAGTATGAGAAGACCCTGCTCACGCCCAACTCTCCCTTCGACCGCTATCTCAAGGGCGACAAGGGCGCGATGACCGCCGAGCAGATTGAGGGATATGCCATCTTCAAGGACTACAAGTGCGCCACCTGCCATGCCGGTGTGAACATGGGCGGACTGTCATACGAGATGATGGGACAGCGCGCCAACTACTTCCAGGACCGCGAAATCAATGCCAAGTCGGGACTCACCGACTCCGACAACGGACGTTGGGCACAGACCAAGGTGGAGCGCGACCGCTATCGCTTCAAGACTCCAACCCTGCGCAACGTTGCCCTCACCTGGCCCTACTACCACGACGGTAGCGTAGCCACACTGGAGAAGGCTATCGAGATGATGGCTGAGTATCAGGTAGGCCGCAAGATGTCCGAGGCTGAGATAGCCAAGGTGAAGACCTTCCTCGATGCCCAGACCGGACAGTATCAGGGCAAGACCCTGACAAACACCAACAAGCATTAAACTTGTCCCCGCGGTAATTGTGATTACCCTCTGCGCAGCCCCCAGGCGAGACGCCTGCATCTCCAGGGGCTGCGCATTCCTACCATGTATAAAGAATCCCGAACTGCCACATTGGCAATTCGGGATTCCTTAATTTCCGAAAGTCACCGTAATCCCTAATTCCTAATTTCTATCTCAAGTTTCTGAAGTAAAAAACTGTGCGGATGCCTCTGGGAGCGTGGGCGTCTCGCCCGCGGCCTGCCGACAAAGCATATTTCTTCCACCGCGTTTTTTTAATTACTCTCTACGCAGGCCGCAGGCGGGACGCCTGCGCTCCCAGAGGCATCCGCACCCCAAAACCACAAATAATTTCCCGCGGGCATTCTCATATACAGACAGATATGTTACTTCCGAAAATTGAGTTCCTTAATTTCCGAAAGTCACCGTAATTCCTAATCCCTAATTACCCCCTTCCGTGTCTCTCCGCTCTTCATCTTTAAGATGTTCACTCCCTTGGAGGCCTTGGCGGTCTTGCGACCCGAGAGGTCGTAGATGCTTTCTATGCTATGGGAACCGTTGGTGTTAACCCCTTCAA
>JBJEAV010000403.1:0-1584 GCA_051869395.1 Prevotella sp. | reverse complement strand
GTGAGTATCTCATGACTGTCGGTCTGAAGATGACCACAGAGAAAGACATGCAGAGTCGCATAATAGAAATCACGAAGAAATAATACTACTATGAAGAGAACGTTTTGTTTCATTATACAACTATTCATTACATCCATTGTAGCACGTTGCCAGATAACAGTTCCACAATGGCCCGTCAAGGACGGACCCGAACCCTCCACCTCATACCTTGTGGAGGTTCGGGCTTCCGACGGTTGGCAATGGACAAAAGTGCCTGTATTAGCATGCGAGGTCAACCTTGCCAAGCGAACGAAGTCATCATTCTGCGAGTTTGACATGGGTTCACAGGCTATCGTTAGAATAACATCCACAGCCGACAGTATCGACATGGACAAGGCTGAGGTTATGGTGCGTCCGCAGTCAAGGCGAATACCCAAAAGAGTCATCGACTCGAAGACCATTGAACTGCAACTTGACTCTGCCGCCTATCTTAGTGTGGAGTTCAATGGCGACCGCATGCACAATCTGCACGTGTTTGCCAACCCGCAACTCACCGAGCAACACTCTGCCGACGAAAAGAACGCCATCGACTGGCGAGGCAAGAACGCCCACGACATCTTCGTCAAGGATGCCTCGCTCATCTACTTTGCCCCCGGGGTGCATCGTCCCAAGGACCTTCCCGCCACTGACATCCGCATACCAAGCAACTGCACGGTGTATCTCGCCCCGGGAGCAGTGGTGAAGGCGCGCCTCATTGTGGATCATGCCGAGAACGTGCGCATCATTGGCAGGGGAATAGTCACTGGCGGAGTGCGTGGAGTGGAGATAACACATTCGCGCAACGTGCTTGTAGAGGGCATCACCTTCCTCAATCCGCAACACTACACCGTCTTCGGCGGCGACTCCCGCGACATCACCATCCGCAACATCAAGTCTTTCTCGGCACGCAGTTGGAGCGACGGCATCGACCTTATGTGCTGCAAGGACGTGACTATCGACGGCGTCTTCATGCGCAACTCCGACGACTGCATTGCCCTCTACAACCATCGCTGGTGGTATTGGGGAGGCACATCAAATGTCTCAGTGCGCAAATCCACACTATGGGCAGATGTAGCCCATCCCATAAATATCGGTACTCACGGCGACGACCGCAGCGAAACAGGCGAGACACTTGAGGATATATCGTTTGATGATTGCGACATACTCTATGCCCGCACCAATGCAGCCATCAGCGTTGCCTGCGGCGACAAAAACCATATCCGCAACATCAGATTTGACAATATAAGAATTGAGGACATCTACTCCACCGCTCTCTTTGGCATAAAGGTTATCTACAGCGAGAAATACAACAGAGCACCAGGAAATAGCATCGACGGCATCCATCTGAGCAATATCTCATACGTAGGAAATGAACGAGAGTTGCGCCCGTCGTTCATCACCGACTATGACTCCACGCATAATGTGACGAACGTGACAATGTATGACATAATGGTAAACGGAAGAAACAAATCACTTCGCGAACTCACTACCCCGATAGACCGATAGTATGATAATTAAAAAAATGATTAAGTGTTTTCCTCGCTAAAATCGTATTATATATAAGAA
>JBJEAV010000402.1:1695-7407 GCA_051869395.1 Prevotella sp. | reverse complement strand
GGATTTTTCGCCTACCGTTGACACCGCCGTCGCCGTGGGGACTACATACAGGAGTCCGCCGTCGGTCACTCCAAAACAGGCGTTGAACTGCTTGCCCTTGATGAGCCAGGAGCCATTTCCTGCATCTTCAATAACGGAACCCGCGGGACAGGATTTCTTCCAGTATGCCACGTCTTCCTTCCACGACACGTCCTTTGCTTCGGCAAGAAGTGACAGCGAGATATTGTCATCAGAGAATGTGGGCACACTGACAATCAGGTCGCCGTCAACACCACGCAACATCTTGTCGATGTCAATAGTTGTGTTTATTCCCATGAGCATGGCGCGCAGAGACTCGTTACTGCGGAGAAGCTCAACGAAGTCGCCACCCTTGACACCACAGGCTATCGTAAGCAGATTGCCGGTGGATATTGTCGAAAGATACTTGTCACTGACGGGGCTGAGTTTTGAGAATGAATTCCTCAGGGCACCGTCGATTTTGCTGTCAAATGAGAACGTGTGGCAGCTTACGGTGAGACATTCGCCCTTCAAGTCCATGGTGGCGGCAATGCAAAGACGGTCGGGAGCGGTACCCTTTGGTGCTCCCAAGGTGATGGGTGCTATGAGCTTGTCGGGCAAGGCATCAGCCTTTGCCACGAGGGATACAGGACCGTCCATTGTGGCAAGACGCTGAAAAAGCGGTGACTCGCTTACGGTTTCCTTGTCAGAAGACAGATACTTCACCATCCTGCGCTGAAGCTGTGCCTGTTCGTCGCCCACGGCAGGTCCCATGACAAGCAGTGATGAAGAGGAATATCCCACGAGGAAATTATCGTTTATTACCGAGAACTTGAATCCCTTGCGCTCAGTGGTCTTCGACGCCTTGCCTTGGTCAGCCAAACGCTGAAGCCAACTATCGACATCACCCTCATCGTCCACGGCAGCCACCAGTCCCAACGAACCGTCGGAGGTCTCAAACAGATAGGCCTTGCGGCTGAAATCCACACCGCAGTCCTTGAAGTCATCCAGCTTGACATCTCCTAATTTCGGGAAATCAATAGCCATAAGAGCCTTGCTCTTCAATGGTATGACGTTGAGATACCCGTCGCCCTTGCCATTAAGCACGACAACCAAAGCCGTCACCGCCACGAGGGCAACAGCCAACACTGTATATAAAATATTCCTGCGTTTCAATCTTCCTGACCTTCCTTTACTTCTTTAATTTCTTTCCTCCCCACCAATCGCATCATCATGATGGCATACAGGGCGGCAGTCTCAGTGCGCAGACGGCTCTCACCCAAGGACACTGGTGTCCATCCTGTCTCCAAGGCCTTCTCAACCTCATCGATAGAGAAATCACCCTCCGGCCCAATCAGCACTGTTATATTCTCGTCCTTGACAGGAGCATTTACCAATTCACTGTAAAAATCCTTTCTTGCGATTTCCTCATAGCAGTGGGCTATATATTTCCTGCCCTCAATGGGGGTTTCGAGGAATGTCTTCAGCGGGACAATCTCTGTGACCGTAGGTTTCCATGGCTTGTGGCTCTGCTTGGTGGCAGAGACGATTATCTTCTCCAAGCGTGTGGTCTTCACCACCCTGCGCTCAGAGTTCTTGCAGTTGACAAAGGTTATTCCGTCGAAACCGATTTCAGTACCTTTCTCCACAAGCCACTCCATACGGTCCATCATCTTTGTGGGGCCTATGGCAATGTTCAGCTTGCCCAACCACTGCGGTTCCTGTGGGAGAGTCTCCACTATACGGTACATACATTTCTTGGTGGCAGCCAAGGTCACCTCGGCACGATAGTAAGTGCCCCGACCGTCCATCAACATAAAACTGTCGCCACTTTTCAGGCGCAGCACCCTCAGCGCATGCATTGCCTCGTCGTCAGGCAGCTCTGTAGATACAGGCGCATTGGGGTCATAAAAGAATCTAATTTCCTTCATCTCGTTCGTCCTCCTTTATAATAGATTTACGTTTATTAATTTCTTCATTGAGTCTCTGGGCAGTACGATAGTCCTCATTCTCAATACATTCGGCGAGGCTTTTCTCAAGCACGTCCAAAGGCATCACGTTGAGCGGCAATGCCGTGACATTACGTTTGCCGGTGGATTGGAACATCTGACTCTTGGCAAGGCGCCTCCTGATATAAAGGGGTATGCCGCTCACTTCCTGCAAAAGCACTGCATCGGCAAGACGTATTTCATAATGTCCGCCATATATCTTGTTGTAGAGAACGGTAAGGTACTCGCCGTCGCTTTCCACCTTCTCTATACACATCTCATAGTCTTCGGAATCGGAAAAACCGCGAAGCGACTCCCACATCACCTCGGGAAGCAGCCTTTGAAACTTGCATTTCCCGATAGGCGACGCATCCAAACGCATCAACAGCTCGCGACCCATAACATGGTCGGTGATAAAGGTCAAATAGAGACCATTTGTATTCTCCTTAAGCTGCACCACGCAAAGGGTCTCGTCTTTCTTGATACTGCCGACACAATCCAAAGTCAATCTCAACTTGTCATCCATACGCAGTTACTGTTTTTTGGGGTGAAACACAAGAGCGAACACCACTCCTACCACAAGGGCGTAGGCCGCAAAGATAAACCAGCAGGTTGACCAATCGCCGACGGTGAAGAAATCATCGCCCACTTTGATGCCATAGGTATAGGCATTGATTATCTCCTGGGCAACTATCACTCCTATGGTACCGCCGATACCATTGGTCATGAGCATAAACAGTCCCTGGGCACTGGAGCGTATCTCGGGAGCCGTGTTCTGGTCAACAAAGAGCGAACCGCTGACATTGAAGAAGTCGAATGCCACACCATACACTATCATCGACAGGATGAACATCCACACCCCGGCTCCGGGATTGCCTGTTCCAAACAGACCGAAGCGAAGCACCCACGCGAACATGGCTATGAGCATCACGTTCTTGATGCCGAAACGCTTCATGCAGAAAGGTATCAGCAGGATGCAGAAGGTCTCGCTTATCTGCGACAGTGATATCAGGATATTGGCGTGCTGCACTCCGAATGTGTCGGCATATTCAGCCTGAGATGCAAAACTGCTGATGAACGGATTGGCATAGCCGTTGGTAATCTGAAGACTGACACCAAGCAACATCGAGAAGATGAAGAACAGGGCAAGCTGACGCTGACGGAAAAGGGCGAAAGCCTGAAGACCGAACGCCTCGGAGAGCGAACGGTGCTTCTCTTCATTGGCCACGGGACAAGCGGGCAATGTGAACGAATATAGGAACAGGATTATTCCTATGACAGCCGAGGTGACAAACTGCCACTGGTTGGTCTGGAATCCCATGATGTCAACAAACCACATGGTGAGGATGAATCCCACGGTGCCAAACACACGTATCGGCGGGAAGTCCTTCACAGTGTCCATTCCTGCCTGGCGCAATGCGGTATATGCCACAGAGTTGGACAGTGCAAGCGTGGGCATATAGAAAGCCACCGACACTGAATAGAGCGAGAAGATGGTGGCGAAATCCACCCCTCCCTCTGCCGTCGCTCCATACCATGCCGTGAGAATCATGAATACGGCAGCCACAAGATGGCAGATACCGAGCATCTTCTGCGCCGGAATCCAGCGGTCGGCAACAATACCTATTATCGCCGGCATGAAAATGGAAACCACTCCCTGCATGGAGTAGAAATAGCCTATCTCCGTGCCTATGCCAATATTCCCGAGATAACGCCCCATACAGGTGAGGTAAGCTCCCCATACGGCAAACTCCAGGAAATTCATCAGTGCCAAACGTACCTTCAGATTCTTCATAGTCTTCTACATTATAATATTATATAATCCTTCTTCATTTCCTTTTGACAGGAATATCGTTCCCCCCACCCACTCTGTTTGGGGTTCTTCCCGGTCTAACGGGTGCCAGTGTGTCACCTGTCCCGAGCTGTTTAGCTCCACCACCGACTTGCCTAAACTCTTCCCGTCGGGCAGCACCAGATGGTGGACGGCTATCTTGCGTGTTCTTTGATTCATTCTTGTGGAAGCGGATAAATTGGAAATCGTCGATAAACATCAGTTTCACTGTCTCCGACTCGTCGCTGCCCCTGTTGAGATAAACAAACCCGCGTATTGACTTGATGTCATATTTGACACATTCTGGAACACGCAACTGGGCATATCCCGACACACTAACTGACGTATTGAACGAGGCTATACTGTCGTTTGAATACCTCACGGCGAGATAGGCCACTGCATCCTTGGAACCCTGTTGATACAGGAAATTTGTATTGAATGACATCAGGAACGAGTCGCCCTTGCGATACGACGTGTCCGCTTTCATCTCTATGTCAAAACGGTTATATGGAGGAGCCGGTGTCAGCATTACGCTTGTGGGGCCATGCCATATATTGGCGGTGTCACCGTTAGCCGTATATCGTGTCATGGAGCTCCTCATGCCATTGGAGTTTACTCCAAGTGACTTTCCATAGTTTTCCATTCGTTCGCTGACACGACTGTATATCTTGGCAAAGTCCTCGGCATGACCGTAATAATATACAAGTGAGGAATCAAACTCCGCCTCGGTCACCCCGTGTTTCTTCAGCACTGCAAGGTAATAAGCCGTGCGCAGATAAGGAGTGGAACCTTCCACGGAAGGCCTCGATGCCATCTCGCGCGACAGGTAATAGTCGAACAGGATATCCTCCATGTCGTCCGGCTGTATCACGTCGCCCGGCACACTTGGCTTGCATCCTATGAGCAGCATAACACACAGGAAAGCCCCAATTACCATGTGCAGCCATTCTTCATTCTTCATTCTTCATTCTTCATTTAGCAGATTCTTAACCGAAACCTCAGAGACTTCCTTGCGATAGAAAAGAATCATCCATATCACGCCTACGGAGATGCTCGCATCGGCAAAGTTGAACACAGGACTGAAGAATATGAACTCCTCACCTCCCACCATCGGCACCCACATCGGCCATGTGGTCTCGATAATGGGGAAATAGAACATATCCACCACCTTGCCCATCATAAAGGGAGCATAGCCCTCGCCGAAAGGCACTAACGAGGCGGACTGAACTATTGTGGATTCCTCGAAAATCAGACCATAGAACATACCGTCGATGATATTGCCAAGCGCACCTGCCACTATCATCGACAGACAGACGATAAATCCCGTTCGCGCCCCCTTGGCTGCCACACGGTAGGCATACAGGGAGATGACTCCCACAAGCAATACGCGCAATATGGAAAGAAGCAGCTTGCTGCCTATCTCCATACCGTATGCCATACCGTTGTTCTCAATGAAGAGAATCTTGAACCAACCGAACACGGGAATACACTCGTGAAGGGTCATGTTGGTCTTTACGGCTATCTTTATCGTCTGGTCAATGAGCAGGATGGCCAATACCAAAAGTATCACCATCCTGCCCCTTTTAACCTTGGTCGGACTTCCTGTCATTTCTTCCTGTTGAGTTTCGACTCCACGCTGAGCGTGGCATGAGGTACAGCTCTCAGACGCTCCTTGGGTATCAGTTTGCCGCTTATGCGGTCGATACCGTAGGTCTTGTTCTTGATGCGGATAAGGGCACCCTCCAAACCTTGTATAAACTTCTGCTGGCGGTTGGCAAGCTGTATCAGCTCCTCCTTGCTCTGTGTGGCACTGCCCTCCTCCAATACCTTGTAGGTAGGCGACGTGTCGTCACAGTCATTACCGTCGGCATTCATCAACTGCCTCATCATCTCGTC
>JBJEAV010000402.1:0-1595 GCA_051869395.1 Prevotella sp. | reverse complement strand
ACCTTGCGACGGAGGGCAAGCACCATGGATGTGATCTTCTGTGCCATACCCATGCGCTGCTCCAAGTCCTTGTCGATGAACGACTCGTCGGCCTCGGGGAACTTGGCGAGATGCACTGAACATACGTTGTCCCTGCCTGTTGCCTTGGTGAGGTCGAGATACAGCTGGTCGGCATAGAACGGAGCAAACGGTGCAAGCAGTCTTGCCACTGTCTCAAGACAGGTGTAGAGTGTCTGATAAGCCGACAGCTTATCCTGGCTCATCTCCTTGCCCCAGAAACGCTTGCGGTTGAGGCGCACGTACCAGTTGCTGAGGTCGTCATTCACGAAGGCGTCGATAAGTCGTCCTGCACGGGTCGGGTCGTAGTTCTGCAGTTCCTTGTCAACTCCCTTCACGAGCGAATGGAGCACCGACAGGATCCAGCGGTCAATCTCGGGACGCTCTGCCAATGGCACTTCGGGCTGAGAATAGTCGAATCCATCCACATTGGCGTAGAGGCTGAAGAACGAGTATGTATTATATAAGGTGCCGAAGAACTTGCGTCTCACCTCATCCACTCCCTCTGGGTCGTACTTGAGGTTGTCCCAAGGCTCGGAGTTGGTCATCATATAGAAACGCACAGGGTCGGCACCGTATTTCTCAATCTGGTCAAATGGATTAACCACATTGCCCACGTGCTTTGACATCTTATTGCCCTTGGCGTCGAGCACGAGTCCTGAGGAGATGACATTCTTGAATGCAACTGAGTCGAACACCATCGTAGCGATGGCATGCAGTGTGAAGAACCATCCACGTGTCTGGTCAACACCCTCGTTGATGAAGTCGGCGGGGAATGCCTTGCCCTCGTCTATCATCTCCTTGTTCTCAAACGGATAGTGGATCTGCGCGTATGGCATGGAACCTGAGTCAAACCACACGTCGATGAGGTCTGTCTCACGCTTCATCGCCTTGCCGCTCTCGCTCACGAGAACGATATTGTCAACATACGGGCGATGGAGGTCTATCTTGTCGTAGTTCTCCTGAGAATAGTCACCGGGAACGAATCCGTTGTCCTTCAACGGGTTGCTCTGCATAACTCCTGCAACCACGGCCTTCTCTATCTCGTCATAGAGTTCCTGCATACTGCCGATACACTTCTCCTCGCCGTCCTCATTGCGCCAAATAGGCAGCGGTGTGCCCCAGTAGCGCGAGCGCGATAGATTCCAGTCGTTGAGATTCTCAAGCCAGTTGCCAAAGCGTCCTGTACCGGTTGATTCCGGCTGCCAGTTGATGGTCTTGTTGAGTTCGAACATCCTCTCCTTCTTGGCAGTCGAGCGGATAAACCATGAGTCGAGCGGATAGTAGAGCACCGGTTTGTCGGTACGCCAGCAGTGGGGATAGTTGTGCACGTGCTTCTCTATCTTCCATGCCGTTCCCTCCTGCTTCATCTCCATACAGATGACGATGTTGAGGTCCTCTGCCTTGGCGGCAGCCTTCTCGTCATACTTTCCGTCGATATTGAATTCGGGTTTGTATGCGTTCTTCACATAGTCACCGGCATGGTGTCCGTAGGCGGCACTATCCACACAGGCGGCAATGAAGTTGTTGTCGAGTTC
>JBJEAV010000401.1:0-1587 GCA_051869395.1 Prevotella sp. | reverse complement strand
TATATGGATGCCGACCGTGTAGGTATCTTCGGAGCGTCAGCCGGCGGTCAGGAGAGCACCACGGCGGTATTGCTCCACGGCGATTTCTACAAGGCTGCCTACAGCAGTTGCGGATGTCATGACAACCGTATGGACAAGATTTGGTGGAACGAGCAGTGGATGAGCCATCCCATCGACTCCAGTTATGTGGAGTGCAGCAACGTTGAGAATGCCCACAAGCTCGAGCGTCCCCTCATGCTTGTAGTGGGCGAGATGGACGACAATGTCGATCCGTCGAGCACATACCAGGTGGTGAATGCCCTGATAAAGGCCAACAAGGACTTCGAGCTTGTCATGCTCCCCGGCGTCCACCACACCATGGGCGAGTCCTTCGGCGAGCACAAGCGCTACGACTTCTTCGTCAAGCACCTCCTCGGAGTCAATCCCCCGAAGTGGAATGAGCTTAGATAGTTACTGGTGAGAAGTGATAAAAAACCGCAATAAGTTTGGAGATATGAAATAAAAATCGTAATTTTGCAGCGCATATTTTATAAAGCATCAAGATTATGGAAGAAATGACATCTAAGAATGAGGCCAAGCGAATACCTTATGGTATGATGAACTTCGTGGCTGTACGCGAGGACAACTGCTACTATGTAGATAAGACAAGGTTTATAGAAAAAGTGGAAAAAGCCAACAAGTACTTTTTCTTCATCCGCCCTCGCCGTTTCGGCAAGAGCCTTACCATATCTATGCTCCGCCATTACTATGACATTAATCAGGAGGACAAGTTCGAGAGACTATATGGGGATACGTATATCGGCAAGCATCCGACACGCAACCACAACAAGTATCTCATAATATATCTCAATTTTGCAGTGGTAAATGCCGACTTGGGTAATTATCGCAGTGCATTGGATGCACATTGTAGGACTGAGTTTACCATCTTCTGCGACAGGTATTCCCATCTTCTGCCAAACAACCTTAAGGATAATCTTCTTAAAGAGGACGGATGTGTAAAGCAGCTCGACTTATTGTATAAAGTGTGCAATGAGGTTGGTTTGAAGATTTATCTTTTCATCGACGAGTATGACCATTTCACCAATCATATTCTCTCAGATGCCGCACGACTCGAAGAATATCAGGGAGAAACGCACGGCAGTGGCTACCTACGCACCTTCTTCGACACAATCAAGGCGGGAACAGACTCTTCAATTGAGCGTGTCTTCATCACAGGTGTCAGCCCAGTAACCCTCGATGACCTTACCAGCGGCTTCAACATAGGCACCAACTACTCCCTCGCCAAAGGGTTCAACGAGATGGTGGGATTCACCGAGCAGGAAGTGCGCGAGATGTTGACGTATTATTCGCAGCATTACGAGTTCAACCACACCATTGATGAACTCATCGAGATAATGAAACCGTATTACGACAACTATTGCTTCGCCTTAAAGGCATACGGCAAGACTACGATGTACAACTCGAATATGGTTCTCTCGTTCCTTTATAAATATATAGATGAAGGATGCGAATTGCCTCAGCAAATGCTTGAGGAGAACATCCGCGTTGACTACAACAAGCTGCGTATGCTCATCCGCAAGGACAAGG
>JBJEAV010000400.1:0-7426 GCA_051869395.1 Prevotella sp. | reverse complement strand
GACCCCGACAAACTTCTTGAGACAATACGAAGCCGAGTGCAGCGCATCGACGTGAAGAAAATCGACAACGAAAGCATCCAAAAGGCACTTGTAAGCAAGTACGGTATATCAGAAGACGACGCAATGAGAGTGGCACGACTCGCCAACGGTGACTGGCTTACGGCAGTGGGCGAACTCTCAGCCGACGGCGAGAACAAGGATTTCCTCGCTGACTTCCAGTCGCTCATGCGTCTTGCTTACCAGCGCAACGTGCGCGAACTGAAACACTGGAGCGAGAACATCAATTCATACGGAAGGGAAAAACAAAAGCGTTTTCTGACGTATTTCCTGCGGCTCATACGAGAAAGCTTCATGTACAACTTCCAGCAGCCCGAACTCTCATACATGACATCTCAGGAGGAAGCCTTCACCGCCAACTTCGCGAGATTCGTCAACGAAAACAACATTCTGCAAATCACAGAGCTCGCCAACAAGGCTATCAGAGACATTTCCCAAAATGCCAATGGGAAGATAGTCTTCTTCGACATGGCACTGCAGATGATTGTACTGCTTATTCAGAAAAATTAGGAATGAGGAATGAGGAATTAGGAATGGCTGCGCAAAATTATAAATTGTAAATTCTAAATAAATATATATGGACAATAAAAACAAGGATTTCACGATATGCTGCTCCACGGACCGCGGACTGTGTCACAGGGCGGTGGGACGACAGGACAAGCAGCTGAACACTTACGACTGGCTTGCTGACGTGCCCGGCAACGACGAAACGACTGACCTCGTGGAGGTGCAGTTCAAGCATACACGCAAGGGCTACTATCATAATGTCAACAAGTTGGACCTGAAGAAAGGCGACATCGTGGCTGTGGAGGCCAATCCCGGACATGATATCGGTGTGGTGACACTTACAGGACGATTAGTGAAACTGCAGATAAAAAAAGCCAACCTCAAGTCGGCTGATGACATCAGGCGCATCTACCGTATAGCACGTCCCACTGACATGGACAAATATTACGAGGCAAAGGGACGAGAGCACGGCACCATGATTCAGAGCAGACAAATAGCCAAGGACCTGGGACTACAGATGAAAATCGGTGACGTGGAATACCAGGGAGACTGCAACAAGGCGATATTCTACTATATCGCCGACGAGCGAGTGGATTTCCGACAGCTCATCAAGGTGCTTGCCGATACATTCCACGTGAGGATTGAGATGAAGCAGATTGGTGCGCGACAGGAAGCGGGACGCATCGGAGGTACAGGTCCTTGCGGACGCGAACTGTGCTGTGCAACATGGATGAAGAACTTCGTCAGCGTGAGTACGAATGCAGCCAGATTCCAGGACATCTCGCTCAATCCGCAGAAACTCGCTGGTATGTGCGCCAAACTGAAATGCTGCCTCAACTATGAAGTGGATGACTATGTGGAGGCAGGACGAAGGATGCCAAGCCGCGAGGTGGTGCTTCAGACTCAGGACGGGGACTTCCACCTCTTCAAGAGCGACATACTTGCCGGTCTTGTCACCTACTCCACCGACAAGAACATCGCTTCAAACCTTGAGGTGATTACCGCCGAAAGAGCCAAGGAAATCATCGAGATGAACCGACGCGGAGAGAAACCGATGTCACTGCAGAAGGACGGTGAGGGACGTGAACCCAAGAAACAGCACACCGACCTCCTTGCAGGTGGTGACATCTCGCGCTTCGACAAGGCAAAGAAAAAGAAAAAGAAGAAGAACAACTCCAACAAGCAGAAAGCCGAGGGCGGTCAGCAGGCACAAAACCAGCAGGCTCCTCAGCAGGAAGCTCCGCAGAAGCAGACACCGCAGCAACAGGATCAGAAACAACCCAAGCAGCCCCGCCCACAGCAGGATCAACAGCCTCGTCAGCAGCGGCCTCCACGTCCGAAGAAACAGAGAAAGCCACAACAAGATGCAAAAGATTAAGAAATATACTTTTTTTTTCATATTATTTACGGTTGCCACGGCATTAGTGTCGTGCAACCGTAAAACCGTTTATGACCATTATGAACACACACCGCTTACGGGATGGGAGAAAAACGACACGCTCATCTACCGTATGCCCGTATTCCGGGAGTCAGGCATTTATTCCGAGGAATTAGGATTGCGCATCAGCGACAACTATCCTTTCACCTCCATCTGCATCATCGTTGACCAGACGATTATACCCAAGGACAGGACGATGGGAGTGCGTACGGTGAGCGACACGATAATGTGCAGCCTGTTCGACTCCGACGGCAGCATCAAGGGCAGCGGCGTCAGCCTCTTCCAATATGACAATCATTTCAACGACATATCATTGGAAAAAGGGGATTCCGTTGAGGTGCGCATACGTCATAACATGAAGCGCGAGATTCTTCATGGAATCAATGACATCGGAATCAGGATTAATAATTAAAAACTTAAGTTTCGGAAGTAAAATACTGTGCGGATGCCTCTGGGAGCGTGGGCGTCCCGCCCGCGGCCTGCCTAGAAAACCTATATCATCCCTCTGCGATGTTTTTTTTATTACTCTCTACGCAGGCCGCAGGCGAGACGCCTGCGCTCCCAGAGGCTGCGCATTGAAAAACCACCAATAGTTGCCCCCGGGCATCCTCATATACATAGAGATATGTTACTTCAGAAACTTGAGTTAAAAATTAAAAATTAAAAATTAATCACCGCCGCGACATTTCCCTGCCGGCATCTATGCGCAGGAAAATGAAGAGGAGAAAGGTGAATCCCCATAGCGACGAACCGCCATAGCTGAAGAACGGGAGGGGAATACCGATTACGGGGGTCAAGCCCAACACCATTCCCACATTGATGAAGACATGGAAAAGGAATATCGACACCACAGAATATCCATATATCCTGCCGAAACGCATTGGTTGTCGCTCGGCAAGATGTATTAGCCTTAATATCAGGGCGAGGAATAGCAACAGTACCATCGACGAACCTACAAAACCTTCCTCTTCCCCCACCGTACAGAAGATAAAGTCGGTGTCCTGCTCGGGCACGAATTTCAGTTTCGTCTGGGTTCCGTTGAGGAAACCCTTGCCTTCCAGTCCTCCCGAACCAATGGCAATCTCGCTCTGGTGGACATTGTATCCGGCTCCCGAGAGGTCCTCGTCAAGTCCAAGCAACACGTTGATTCTCACACGCTGGTGAGGCTCCATTACATTGTTGAGCACATAATCGGCTGAATAGAAGAAAGCCACAGAACCCAATGTGAAAAGGAGAATGAAATAATAGTTTTTCAGTCGCGAACCAAGTCCGCTCCACAATAGCCACAGAGCCAACGCCACAGTCAATATCACCTGCACCCACACGACATCAAAGGGGATGACATACTCCGAAAAGAGCAGTGCCAGTATCGTTATGCCAAGGCCATAGCCAAGGATTGACCATGCCTCGCGCCTCGCCTTGCAATACACATACACCATGCCCGCTGTGAATATCTGCACCAACAACAGCACGACAAACTTGCCCACAGAGGTAGGGGTGTCGAAAAGCATGGTTTCCTCGAATCTTATTCCCACAACGAAGTATATCACCATAGCCACACCGGTGAAAAGCACACTGCCTGGCATTCCCTCACGATAGAACATCAGAAAGAACGACAGATAGACGAGTGCCGAACCTGTCTCCCTCTGCAGCACAATAAAGAGCATGGGCACTATCACCACACACAGTGCAGTGGCGAAATGCTTCATATTGTGTATCGTGAATCCATACACGCTCATCACCTTGGCAAGTGCCAAGGCTGTGGCAAACTTGGCAAACTCCGCCGGTTGAAGTCGCAGCGGTCCCAAAACAAGCCACGACCGCGAGCCTTTAATCTGGTGGGGATTGAATATGGTGGCAAAGAGCAGCAGCAGCAATGCGCCATACAGTATATAGGCGAACATGTCGTAAAAACGGTCGTCGAGCATAAGCAGCACAAAACCCAAGCACAACGACGTGCCTATCCATACAATCTGCATACCCGAACGGGTGTCCAGACTGAATATGTCAGTGTCGCCATACGAATAACTGGCTCCGCAGACACTAATCCAGCCAAATACCAAAAGGGCGACGTATATAGCTACTGTCCACCAGTCGAGTGAGCGCAGCACGCTCGGTTGCTTATCTGATTGTCGTACCATAAGAAATATGTCTATGCTGGAATTCGTCGGCTTTCTTCTTCGACTCCTCCGACAGCTTTCCGTGAATATACTGTTCCATTATCAGTCCACCAAGGGGCACACCATAGTCGGCTCCCCATCCTCCGTTCTCTACATACACCGCCACGGCTATCTTGGGATTGTCCATAGGTGCGAATCCCATGAACACAGAGTGGTCATGACCACGGTTCTGTGCCGTACCGGTCTTTCCGCAAGCCATAAAGTCATATTTGCCTAATGCGCGGCATGTTCCGCCGAGCACAGAAGCTCTCATTCCCTCCACCACATAGTCGTATGCTTTCTTCGTGGCCTTTGTGTAGTGGCGTTGTGTATAAGTTGTGTCAAGAGGTTCACCCTGCACCTTCCTCACCACGTGGGGCACATAGAAATATCCCCTGTTGGCAATAGTGGCTCCGAGGTTTGCTATCTGCAACGGGGTGGCGTTCACCTCTCCCTGTCCGATGGAAATACTGATGATAGTCAGTCCGTTCCACGAACCGCGGTATGCCTTGTCGTAGAATTCGGCATTGGGTATCAGTCCGCGTTTTTCTCCGGGGAGGTCGATACCGAGCTTATATCCGAATCCCATGCTCACCATATAGTCCCTCCACGTGTTCATCGCGTTTTGCACACTGCCGTATTTCGACCTGTTGCCTATCATATAATACAGTCCCCAACAGAAGAAGGCATTGCACGACGTGCTCAGTGCCGGCACTATAGAGAGCGGCGAGGCATGACCATGGCATCCCACGTGCAGACCGCGGAAATAGAAACCATGGGAACATCCGAACGGTGTAGCGGGATTGATGATGCCTTCCGAGAGGAATGTCAGTCCCTGTGTGGTCTTGAATGTAGAGCCAGGCGGATACTGTCCCATTATACTACGGTTAAGCAGGGGTTTCATCGGGTCGGTGCTCAGTCGCCTGTGGTTTTTGCTTCTTGCCCTTCCCACCATGATACGCGGGTCGTAGTTGGGCGACGACACCATACAGAGCACCTCGCCCGTGGATGGTTCAATGGCTACAATACTGCCTATCTTGCCCTCCATCAGTCTCTCGCCTAAAGCCTGCAGGTCGTAGTCGATGCCCAAGGTCAGGTTCTTTCCCGGCACAGGACGCTTGTCCAGTGCCCCGTTCATATAGCTGCCCTGTATTCGTCCGTGGGCGTCGCGCAGCAGGATCTGCACCCCCTTCTCGCCCCTGAGTTGTTTCTCGTATTTTCTCTCCACACCGAGTTTGCCGATATAGTCGCCCGGCTGATAGTAGTCGTCCTCCTCGATATCTGCGGGCGACACCTCCGCCACGTCACCAAGCACGTGGGCAGCCACGGGATACTGGTATTGCCTGATGCTGCGGCGCTGGATGTAGAAACCGGGATAGCGGAACATCTTCTCGTGGAATATGCTGAAATCCTTGTCGGAGAGCTGGCTGAGGAAGAGCTGTTGGGTGAATCGTGAATAGCCGGGATTCTTCGAGCGGTCCTTGATGGTTTCCATCCTCTTGTCGAACTCCTCGCGGGTGATGTTCAGTGTCTGACAGAAGTCGAGGGTGTCCAATCTGCCCTTTGCCTCGTTCATCACCACCATAATGTCATACGACGGCTGGTTGAACACGAGCAGTTTGCCGTTGCGGTCGGTGATAACCCCTCGCGACGGATAGTCAATTTTCTTTAGGAATGCGTTTGAGTCGGCATTCTTCTTGTAGTCGTCGCTCATAATCTGCAATGCGAAAAGTCTTATGATATATACGACAACAATGAAGATTGCCACGCCGCCGATGACGTATTTCCTGTTCTCTAATCCGTAGTCTTTCACTTCTTGCTCACACTGTCGAATGTAATAATCATCACAAATGTCACAAGTGTACTACCGCCAACCTGCAATAGCCACTGAACCCAGTTGAAGAAATTGAAAGTCTCAAGCACAAAGAACACCGTGCAATACAATAGAGTCAAGCAGAACGTGAAGAAGCAGAACTTACTGAAACCAAGCGTATTGATTGACGGCTTCAGGTCTTCCGCCGCGTCACGCTGCACAAACAGCTTCATAAAATAGGGCTGTACGGCACCGATAAGTGTCAGCGAAGCCGCTGCCACACCGGGAGTATTTGAAAAGGCGTCGATGGTCAGTCCAAGCGCAAAGCTCCACAGAAGCGCGCCCCACTGGGGATAGTTGCGCCTCAGCTTCAGTATCATGTATATATATATAAGAGGTGTGGCGCATCCAAAAAGGTGGATGCGGTTGAACACCAGAGCCTGTGCCGCGCACAGCACCACGAAGGTGCCCAATTGCTTGAATAGGTCTATCGTCATCCTTTTGTCTTACTACTTGTACTTTCTGTCTAACCTCTTGCTCTTGCCGTTCCCCTACTCCTTGTTTCCCAGCCGCATCGAGTCACGCGCAGCCTCCATCAGTCGTGTTCGCTCTGCAATACCCTTGTCGCTGATGACGCACACGTCGCGCACGTTTCCAAAGTCGGTGCTCAGGTGTACCTTCAACTTATACGACAGTCCGTCGCGCGAGTTATACACCTCAACAATCTTGCCCACAAGCACTCCCGGAGGAAAGATTGACGAATAACCACTCGTCTCCACCCAGTCGCCGCGCTTGAACTTGGCATGTCTTGGCACATCCTCCACGTATGCTATGCTTGCGTCGCCTCCCGACCATTTCAGATAGCCGAAATAGCCCCTGTGGCGTATGGAGCAGCTTATGCGCGAGTGATAGTTGAGCACTGGCATCACCACCGAATAGTGGTCTGACACCAAATACACCACTCCCACGACACCATTGCCGCATGCCACTCCCATATCCACCTCCACGCCGTCCTTGCGTCCGCGGTCGATGGTCATAAGGTTGTCTGCACGGTCGATGGAGTTGCTCACCACCTTGGCAGGGATAAGTTCGTATCTGCCCAAGAATTCCAGTTCAGCCCTCTCAGCGGCGGTGGTGTCCCTCGTCATGTCGGCATACAGCCTACGCAGTTGGTTCACCTGGCGTTCGAGATAGAAATTACGCTGTGTGAGGTTCTCGTTCACCTTTGTCAGCGAGAAGAATGACTCTATGGCGGCATCCACCTCATAGACTTTTCCCACGACGGCATTGGATGTCGAGAACCACACACTGCCCTGATAGCTGTTATACTGGAACAGCAGCACGATGCTCACCACTTCGAGCACCAGAAACAGCAGCCAATGATAGTACTTCGATAAAAATTCGAGTAGGTTGCGCATTTTATCTCATCAGGAATGAGAATCTGTCAACGTT
>JBJEAV010000399.1:0-7432 GCA_051869395.1 Prevotella sp. | reverse complement strand
TTTAATAACTTACAATTTGCGTGCAAAATTACTGCTTTTCTGTCAATCTGACAAATCTTACGCTATAATAAAACCAAGAATTTTACCCAAGATTACACTTTAACACTATTTCGAGCCTTTTACTTTCATTCTGTTATCATATCGCCCCTAACAATTGTCATTTGTATCAACCGAATTTACATACCAGTTACTAAAATCCACTTGGACAGTTGGGAGTACGGGCGCAGCAGCCCTGAACCATAGGACTGTCTGGGCGCAGCAGCCCTGAAAGGGCGAAATAGATTAGCACAGGGTGCAAACCCTGTGTATAATACGTTCTCTCTCCTCCCCCTCCATCCCGCTAAAAGCGGGATGGAGGGGGAAAAATATGGTAAAAATGATAGGTTTTTTGCTCTATTCTATGTTATGCCGCCCTTTCATGGCTATAGCAAAGGAAGTAAAGAAACAGTCGCCAACACGTCTGCCATGTAGAGATAACCCACTCATATACAGAGAGATAAGTAACACAAAACAAGATGAACGCCCAATCCATTTCAGCCTTAAGCGTTTCAGTGTTTCAGTGTTTCAGTTATTTTTGCGATATTGCATTTATAAGAAAAAATTTTTATTTATATATATATAAATAAATAAACATCTATTTTAAGTTTTGCATGGTTACATTTTTAACTGAAACACTGAAACACTGAAACGCTGAAACGCTCGCAGCTCCAGTGTTGCTCCAGTGTTGCTCCAGTGTTACTCCAGTGTTGCTCCAGTGCGATACTGGATATCTACTGGAGCCACATACCAGTAACAATGGAGCCACATACCAGTAACAATGGAGCAATAGACCTGAAACTTTATAATAATAAGAAAAAAAAAATGCAAAACATTTGGTCATATCACGAATATTATGTAATTTTGCACGCTCAATGAAAGATTGAAATATTGAAATATTGAAAAATTGAAAAATTGAAAGATTGAAAGATTGTAAAATTTAAATTATTATAGTATTATGTCATACCTATTCTCATCAGAGTCAGTCTCTGAAGGACATCCCGACAAGGTGGCCGACCAGATTTCGGACGCCATCCTAGACCAGTTCCTGGCCTACGACGAAAAGGCACGTGTGGCTTGCGAATCATTCGTGACCACTGGCCAGGTAGTGATAATGGGCGAAGTAAGCTCCAACGTGTATATCGACCTGCAGACCATCGCCCGCAATACAATCAAGCGCATCGGCTATACCAAGGCGGAATACCAGTTTGACGGTAACTCATGCGGAATACTCAGTGCCATACACGAACAGAGCGGTGACATCAACCGCGGCGTGGATAACGGCAACGAGGAAGAACAGGGTGCCGGCGACCAGGGAATGATGTTCGGTTATGCCACCAACGAGACGGAGAACTACATGCCCGTGTCACTCGACCTCGCCCATCTCATTGTGAAAACCCTCGCCGACATACGCAAGGAGGGCAAAGAGATGACTTACTTGCGTCCCGACTCAAAGAGCCAGGTGACCGTGCAGTACAGCGACGGCGGAGTGCCCGAGCGCATCGACACCATCGTGGTTTCCACTCAGCACGACGAGTTTGACGAGGACGAGAAGATGCTCGCCAGAATCAAGGACGACGTGATCAACATACTCATGCCCCGCGTAAAACAGCAGATAAATTCGGAGAAGGTGCTCGCACTCTTCGGCGACGACATCAAATACTACGTCAACCCCACAGGCAAGTTTGTCATCGGTGGTCCCCACGGCGACACTGGTCTCACGGGACGCAAGATCATTGTGGATACCTACGGCGGCAAGGGCGCACACGGCGGAGGCGCATTCAGCGGCAAGGACTCGAGCAAGGTTGACCGCTCGGCTGCCTATGCTGCACGTCACATCGCCAAGAACATGGTGGCAGCGGGCGTTGCCGACGAGATGCTCGTGCAGATAAGTTATGCCATCGGCGTGGCCAAGCCTATGAACATCTACGTGAACACATACGGAAGAAGCAATGTCAACATGAGCGACGGCGAGATTGCCGCAAAGATTGAGCAGCTCTTCGACCTCAGGCCCAAGGCCATCGAGCGACAGCTGAAACTGCGCCAGCCAATGTACAGCGAGACTGCCGCATACGGCCACATGGGACGCCAGCCGCAGACCATCAGCAAGACCTTCACCAGCCACTACCACGAGACGAAGACCATCGACGTGGAACTCTTCACATGGGAGAAGCTGGATGCCGTTGACAAGATTAAGGACTGTTTCAATTTGTAAATGACAATAAAGGATTCGACTATTGTAGCTACTGGGGAGAACGTGGTGATGCCAGAAGTGGTGACCGAACCGGTGAAGACCTTCAAGCCACGCCACCCCTATCAGGTGCTCAGGACTCTGCCCAAGGACGCCACCCCTGCACAGCAGGACTCTGCCATACAGGCCACCTTCCAACCCAAGGAAGTGAGATACAGCGAGAGGCCTGACACGCTGCACCTGCCTGGGTATGGCAAGGGAAAGAGCGCACTGGAGATAACCCCTCTGCCCAAGTACTACAAGGAGTCGTTCTTTGCGGGAGACTCCCTGTTTCACCCCGAACGCAGTGCGGGAAGATATGGCGTGGCGGGGGAAACAGTGCCCTACACAGTGAGGGGCGACAGCTCCATGTCGCTCATACTGCTCTTGGGATTCATCATAATGGTGATATCGGCATCGGGTTCGCGCAGCTTCATCCTGAAACAGCTGAAGAGTATCTTCTACGTGCCCAAGAACCTCAGCTCGGCTTTCAGTGAGACAAGTTCCGAAATGAGATTCCAGATATTCATGGTGCTGCTCACAAGCCTGCTCTACTCCATCATCTTCCTGTACTATTGCACCAGATACGTGAGCGACACCCTCATCATCGACTCCCACTACCAGCTCACGGCGATATTCCTTGGAATGACGCTCATCTACTTCATATCCAAGACAATGGTATCAATGGCAGTGAACTGGGCATTCTTCGGTATAAAAAAATCATTACAGTGGATAAAGGTTTCCTCCTTCCTCACCACCTCCGAGGGGATGTTGCTCTTCCCAGTAGTGCTGCTTTTGTCATTCTTCAACATGAATGTTAAATCAGCTTTAATAAGTGTATTAATTATACTCGTTTTAGTTAAATCTCTCACATTTTTCAAGTCCTATCTTATCTTTTTTCACCGAAAAGGCTTTTTTCTGCAAAATATTTTGTACTTTTGTGCCCTTGAAATAGTGCCACTTGCCGCTTTTTGGGGTTTTGTGGACATGATGAGTAATTATTTGAAAATAAATTTTTAGGACACCAATGATTAAGAAGATTTTGGTATCACAACCCAAACCCACGAGTGAGAAGTCACCGTATTTTGACATTGCAGAAAAGTTGGAGGTGGAATTCGTATTCCGCCCGTTCATCAAGGTTGAAGGACTTTCATCCAAGGAATTCCGCCAGCAGAAGGTAAGCTTGCCCGAATACACGGCCATCGTCTTCACATCAAGACATGCCATCGACAATTTCTTCCTTTTGGCTAAGGAACTGAGGTACAACATCCCTGAGGACTTGAAGTACTTCTGTGTAACTGAAACAATTGCGCTTTACATACAGAAATACGTGCAGTACCGCAAGCGCAAGGTGTTCTTTGGCAACACAGGAAAAATCGTCGATATGCTGCCTTGCATGGCCAAGCACAAGAACGAGAAGTATCTCGTGCCACTGAGCGACGTACACAACGACGACGTGAAGACACTGCTCGACAGCAAGAAGCTCAACCACACGGAGTGCGTGATGTATCGCACGGTGAGCAACGACTTCACGCCGGAAGAGGTGAAGAACTTCGACTACGACATGCTCGTGTTCTTCAGTCCATCGGGCATCGACGCACTGATGAAGAATTTCCCCAACTTCCCCGTCACTCACAAGGATGTGGCTATAGCAACATTCGGCCCTGCCACTGCCAAGGCTGCAAAGGATGCCGGATTGCACCTCGACCTTGAGGCACCGACGGAGAAATATCCCTCGATGACTGGTGCACTGCAGCACTATCTCATCATCAATGGTGACGACTGATTCACCTTATTATATATAAAAGACAACGATTTACTGTTGGAATCATATTGATATGAATCTCCGTGGCAATACCTTAGGCATGAAGGAGCGCATAAAGAGCAAGAAACAGCTCGACGCTCTCTTCAACGGCGGAGGCAGCCATTCAATGGTGGCCTTCCCCCTGAGGTTGGTGTATCTGACCACGCAAGATGCTCCCTCGCCCACCCCAATGCTCATGGTATCAGTGTCAAAACGGCATTTCAAGCACGCGGTAGATCGCAACAGGGCGAAAAGACAGATGAGGGAGGCTTACCGCCTTAACAAGCATATCCTCGCCCCTGCAATGGAAAAAATGAGGGGGAAGACACTGAGCATGGCTTTCATCTGGCTTGCCGACGCGCCCCAACCTACGGGGAAAGTGCAGAAAAGCATGGTGAACCTGCTGACAAGGCTCAGCGAAAAAGAGGGAAGAGAAAGAACAGACGAAAAAGCGGGAGGCGAAGCCACATGCTGAAAACTATCTCAAAGGCTTTCACATGGCTCCTGTGTCTGCCGATACTGTTCTATCAGTACTGCATCACCCCATACACTCCCCCATCCTGCCGCTTCACTCCCACATGCTCTGAATATGCAAGACAGGCATTAGTGAAACACGGTCCCATCAAGGGCCTCGCACTCGCGATATGGCGCATCCTGAGATGCAACCCCTGGGGAGGCAGCGGATATGACCCGGTTCCTTGAAAATGAAGAGTGAAGAATGAAGAATGAAGAATGTGCAGCCCCCGTGCATGAGACGTCAGTCTCATGTCTGTAAACTATAAAAAGAAAAAATACAACGATATGAAAAACTTTATTGAAGAACTGAAATGGCGCGGAATGCTCGCGCAGATAATGCCCGGAACAGAGGAACTGCTCCAGAAGGAGATGGTGACGGCATACTTGGGTACCGACCCTACAGCCGACTCACTCCACATCGGACACCTCTGCGGCATCATGATGCTCAGGCATCTGCAACGTTGCGGCCATAAGCCCATTATCCTTGTGGGCGGCGCAACTGGTATGATTGGCGACCCATCGGGGAAAAGCCAGGAACGTAATCTCTTGGACGACAAGACTCTATATCATAACCAGGAATGTATCAAGGCTCAGGTGGCAAAGTTCCTCGACTTCGACACCGACGCGCCCAACAAGGCCGAGATGGTGAACAACTACGACTGGATGAAGGACTTCACCTTCCTCGACTTCGCACGCGAGGTGGGAAAGCACATCACCGTCAACTATATGATGGCTAAGGAGAGCGTGCAGCAGCGACTCAACGGAACAGCACGCGACGGTCTCTCATTCACCGAGTTCACCTACCAGTTGCTCCAGGGATATGACTTCCTCTATCTATATAAGAACAAGAACTGCAAACTGCAGTTGGGAGGCAACGACCAGTGGGGCAACATGACCACGGGTACCGAGCTTATCCGCCGCACATTGGGCAACGAGGTTGAGACATACGCCCTCACCTGTCCGCTCATCACCAAGGCCGACGGAAAGAAATTCGGCAAGACCGAGAGCGGTAACATCTGGCTTGACCCCAAGCGCACCACTCCATATAAGTTCTATCAGTTCTGGCTCAACGTGAGCGATGATGACGCTGAGCGCTACATCAAGATATTCACAAGCCTTGAGAAGGAAACCATCGACGCCCTTGTGGAGGAGCACAAGCAAGACCCTGGACGCCGAGTGCTGCAGAAGCGACTGGCAGAGGAGACAACCATCCTCGTACACTCGAAGGAAGCTCTCGACGCAGCCATCGAGGCAAGCGGCATCCTCTTTGGCAAATCCACCAAGGAGAGCCTGTTGAAACTCGACGAGCAGACCTTCCTCGACATCTTCGACGGAGTGCCACAATACACCATCTCGCGCGACCAGCTCAACCAGCCCGCCGTAGAAATCCTTACACAGGCAGCTCCCGTATTCGCCAGCAAGGGTGAGATGAGAAAGCTCGTTCAGGGTGGCGGTGTGTCGCTCAACAAGGAGAAACTGTCAGCCTTCGACCGTGTTCTCACAGAGGAGGATCTGATCGACGGCAAGTATCTTTTGGCTCAAAAAGGCAAGAAAAACTACTTCCTTTTGACCGTAAAATAAAAAAAACGCTAAATATCGGTGCAAAAATTTGGTAATGCAAAAAAAATGCATTACCTTTGCACCGGTAATTAGGAAATTGGACCATGGTGTAATGGTAACACTACAGGTTTTGGTTCTGTCATTATGGGTTCGAGTCCCGTTGGTCCAACAACTTAATTTCAACTATTCCACATTCAAAAAAAACAAACTTAAGTAAGTATGAAAACAAATTATGAGATTCGCTATGCGGCTCATCCAGAAGACGCAAAGCAGTATGACACCACGAGAATCCGCCGTGACTTCCTCATTGAAAAAGTATTCGCAGCCGACGAGGTGAACATGGTTTATTCCATGTACGACCGTATGGTTGTCGGTGGAGCCATGCCTGTGGCTGAGGAATTGAAGCTCGAGGCCATTGACCCGCTGAAGGCTGAATACTTCACCACACGCCGCGAAATCGGTATCTTCAATGTTGGTGAGGGTGACGGTATCGTGAAGGTTGGCGACGAGACATACGAACTGGCCTTCAAGGAGGCTCTGTATATCGGACGTGGCGACCGCGACGTTGTCTTTGCAAGCAAGGATGGTAGCAAGCCTGCCAAGTTCTACTTCAACAGTACAACCGCCCACAAGGAATGTCCCTGCAAGAAGATAACCAAGGCTGACGCAGTTGTGGCTCACATGGGTTCGCTCGAAATGAGCAACGAGCGCAATATCAACAAGATGATTGTTAATCAGGTATTGCCTACTTGCCAGCTGCAGATGGGTATGACCGAACTTGCCACCGGTAGCGTATGGAACACTATGCCGGCTCACGTTCACAGCCGTCGTATGGAGGCATACTTCTACTTCGAGGTACCTGAGGACCAGGCTGTTTGTCACTTCATGGGTGAGGTGAACGAGACACGTCACATCTGGATGAAGGGTGATCAGGCAGTGCTTTCTCCCGAATGGAGCATCCACTCAGCCGCCGCTACCCATAACTACACCTTCATCTGGGGTATGGGAGGCGAAAACCTCGACTACGGTGACCAGGACTTCTCGTTGATTACGGACTTGAAGTAAATAAGAATAGGAGTTATAATGGGAAGTTATAATGGGAAGTTATAATGGGAAGTTATAATGGGAAGTTATAAAAGGCCAAATGTCTATACGCAGAAATGTATTGGCCAGTCTTAACTCCCCATCATAACTTCCTAAAAAATAACTTCCCTTCATAACTCCCCACAAAAAATAAAGAGATGGATACATTTAGCAAGAGATTCTCACTTGAGGGCAAGGTTGCC
>JBJEAV010000398.1:0-1594 GCA_051869395.1 Prevotella sp. | reverse complement strand
TGCCATAATAGAAAAGCAGGCTCTTGAACATATTAGGGTCGGTGAGCTGGTTGGCAGGGAAGGAACGCTTAACGCGTCCGTGGGTGAATCCATTTTGGGCTATCTCCAAGAGCACGCCCTTGCGGTCGCCCTCTATCTTGTCTAAGCGCACCACGCGGTCGAGCTTGGCATAGTCGGTCTTGGTGTTGGGGTCGATCATGTCAGTTGGTGGCTCACCTTCATCAATGTAATTGCAGAGATAGTATAACACCATGTCAGGGTTAAATACATGATGCCCCTCCACGTCTTCATATTCCGAGAAGCAATAGCCGTCATACCACGGGCGCATGGCTCTGAGTGTCTCGTCCTCATCAAGTGAAAAGGCCCCAGCCTCGTTGTAATATCGGATAATCTCGCGTACCTCCTCGTCGCTGAATCCAAGCATCTCGTTGAACTTCTTTTTCAAGGTCAGTGCCGTGGCAATGTTATATCCGCTGGTCACGTCGTCCATGGTCACAGGACTTACGCCCATCATCAGGATGCGGGTGAAACTGGGCTTGAAGCGTTTGAACAGTTCGCGATAGAAACCTTCGGCGTGGGTCATGGCATGATATACGGCTTCACCGTGTTTGTTGAGCACGTTGTTGGTGAAGTTGTCATATTCGTCGATGATGAGATATGCCTTAGCTTGATATCTCTTGATCATTGCGTGTACGTAATTCATTCGGTCGCTTGTCGATTTCTGCTTGTAGAACCCTTCCTCATAACCTTCCGGATAATACTTTGCGTATTTAGATACAAACATGCCATACATTACATCAATATATCCATAAACGTTTTCCCGAAGTTCGTCAATATTTCCACCAGTGATGGAGAAGTCAAGCCTAAGCACTTGATATTCATTGCGCTCGGCAGTAGGATGGCTTCCCACGTATGTATCTCCAAACAGTAGGTCGAAGTTGTCCTTTGCCTCGATGTCGTAATACGCCTCCATCATCGACAGGAACATGCTCTTGCCGAAGCGACGCGGACGAATAAGGAAAAGGAAGTTTCCTGCCCTCTCCATACGTTCGAGATACTTGGTCTTGTCAACCATATACTTACCCTCGCGCTTTACCTGCGCATAGTCCGAAATGCCATACGGCAACAGCTTGTAATTTTCCATGACTAACCTTCTGAATTAATGAATACATCACAATTTGCGTGCAAAGTTACATAATAATTCCGTTACCACCAAATAATTCAATGGTTTTTCTGTAAGAAGACGTAAAAACTATCAAACATTATGGTTGGGCTTTGGGGTATGCATAGCTATAGCCCTGAAAGGGCGGCATAACATAGGATAGGGCGGGAGCCCTATCATTTTTGACCCTCTACCTCTCCTCCCCCTCCCTCCCGCCGACGGCGGGAGGGAGGGGGAGGAGAGAAGAGAAAAACGCATCATACACAGGGTTGACACCCTGTGCTGAGTTATGCCGCCCTTTCAGGGCTACCCCTGTGCTGAGTTATGCCGCCCTTTCAGGGCTACCCCTGTGCTGAGTTATGCCGCCCTTTCAGGGCTTATCTTATACTACACTTCCTGCGTTCTGTTGAAGTAAGCTGATTGCGGGCGGTG
>JBJEAV010000397.1:0-7462 GCA_051869395.1 Prevotella sp. | reverse complement strand
AGACCGATGGATTCCATATATTCAATAGCCTTGGCGAGACCGTGGGTAGCCACGTAGTCGGGAGTGCCTGCCTCAAACTTAAACGGAAGTTTCTCAAATACGGTTTTCTCGAATGTCACGCTCTCAATCATCTCTCCTCCACCCTGATACGGCGGCAGTCTATCGAGCCACGACTCCTTGCCATAGAGCACACCAATGCCAGTGGGGCCATACATCTTATGTCCGCTGAATACAAAGAACTCACAGTCGATGTCCTGCACATCAACACGGAAATGGGGAGTGCTCTGCGCTCCATCGACCAAAACCGGCACACCATGCTCATGGGCAATGCGTGTTATTTCCTTAACGGGATTGACAGTGCCAAGGACATTGCTCACATGGGCGATGCTCACTAACTTGGTGCGCTCATTGAACATTTCCCTGAAGTCATCCAGTTTCAGTTCACCACGCTCATCCATAGGAATCACACGGATGGCAATGCCCCGCTTGGCGGCCTGCAACTGCCATGGCACGATATTGGAATGGTGCTCCATCACCGAAACGATAACCTCATCGCCTTCCTGCATAAATTCCTCACAGAAAGAGGAAGCGACAAGATTAAGTCCTTCGGTAGTGCCTCGCGTGAATACAATCTCATTCACGCTACCGGCATTGATAAAACGCCTCACCGTCTCACGGGCAGCCTCATGAAGGTCGGTAGCCTGCTGTGAGAGATAATGCACGCCACGATGCACATTAGCATTGACGTTGAGATACTCGTCACGCATGGCATCAAGCACACAGAGTGGTTTCTGTGTAGTGGCGGCATTGTCGAGATAAACCAACGGCTTATCATACACCGTCCTCGACAAAATCGGGAAATCCTCACGTATCTTATTTATATCGTACATATGTTTTATTTGCAAATTTACAAATTATATCTTGAAAAACATACAAAACAGTTGACTTTTTTTGCATTTTTAACATTGCATTATCTCAATTTAACAGAGAATTATATCACATAATGATACAAATCAGAATTGTTTGGTACACTAATTCATATTATTGCGATATTACAGAATCAGAGTATTTTGAATCGAAAAAACATAGAAAAACATGTGTATAAATATAAAGTAGTTACATAAATGGAACAAACAAATTCATTAATCCGATATTATATTGTAAAATAAAACAGACAATGCAGATGGTAGAATAAACGCTATGAAAATATGTATTATTCTAAATCCCTTATATATTAAAATGATAATTGGTATCAAATAAATTAGTCCCCAACATATAAGATTAACATATTCAAAATCCTTGAGTGTTAATCCATACATAAACTTCATATTGACAAATGTATCAATGCTTTTAATATTAGATGTACTACAATATGTTACAATATTATACCAAAGAACATATTGATATATCAACATCGGGATATATGATATTCCTATTATATTAAACAAAAGGGTCTTTTCTATTTTCTCACAAAAAAGGTTATTTAATATCATTTCCGTTGAAGAATATATAAATAAACACAGTATTAATGGTATCATAGCAGCCATTGTGCTTGAAATCTTAAATAAAACGAAATATGATTGAGGAAGTCCCGAAATATTTAATACCCCCATTTGTAAATTATGTGAATATTCCGTTATAAAATATACACAAAGGGAACTAAGTGCCACAATGACAATAGATAATAGAGTAAAACTAATTTTTTATTCTGGTATAGAGACATAACTTTCAATTATTGCTGCGATTAGTAATATCATAGATGCGAAAAAAATAAAAAAAAGTAATAGTGGACATTACTTTTCAATCAAAGACCTACCGCTAATCCTACACCCAAACCCACAGGGCCTCCAAATGCAGCAGCCCACGCTGCTCCTTGTATAGTTCCTTCCCATGCACCAATAGCACTTATGGCAAAACCAGTTTCTGCACTAGCACCGTTTTTTGCTGCATAATAACCTATACCAGCCCATGCTTGAGCTTCATTTGACTGCTTCTCACTAACAGCAAAAGCTGTTCCGAATGACATTGCGCATATAGCTGCTAATGTCATCAAATTCTTAATCTTTTTCATATCTGTAATTTTTAATAATTATATAGCGAAATGCAATTAGATATTTTATTTCTTGAAATATATTCTATTCATTGTAAGTATTATGGATGTTATTTCTGCAATTACCGCCAACGGCATACAATATATTACAGAATTTATGAAATCCATATGCAAATAATATATACAGAACTGTAATGGTATGTATATTATTAAAAAACCTACTACTACACAATACGTAAATGGCAGAGGCTCTTTTTCCAACCATATTTCGTGCTCACAATGATTACATGTTGTAGAATATTTTGTTCCTCGTATTATATACTTGAAACAATTACTTATTGACACCTTTTTATGACAATATGGACATTCCCTTGTTTTCATCTCATAATTACATTTAAATACGCGACTAAATCTATTTAATATATTTCGTAAACAATAACTCCTTATATTAATATTGCTCTATTTCAGTCCAAAAACGAATTTCACCTCTCACCACTTGTAATTCATAGAGTCCCGTAAGTGATTCTGGTAGTTCAACCATATCCGAATTAATCACAATGGAATATATAACCTCATTATTCTTTAATATTCGCAGCATACAACCCTCACAATCATATATATACAATGTATGATTCATTAAGTACGCAGTTGGACGTTTTATTGGAGTGCGCGGTTTATCAGGAAATATATCCGATTCATCAAAACACACACCGAATATCAATTCGGTTCCTTCAATTGATGCTGCTGACACGACGCATACTGTAAAACAGAATATGCAAATTGCTAAAATTACCTTTTTCATATTTCTCTTATTATTTAAATTGTATTTTTGTGCAAAAGTACAACAAAAGAAACCAAAGAGAAAATTTTTGGTTTTCCATAAAAAAAACCAGAAAATTTTTCATATCTATCTATGGCTGCTTTTGCCTGGAGCAGACTATCACGACTTAGATAAATGTCAATTAGTGATGGCATTGTTCTAGCAGCTTCTTTGTCAAGTCCCATATAACTATAAACTCTTTCAGCCCTCTTACATATGAGATACACCGAGTCGGTATCATTTAACATCTGATATGCCCATGAGCGAAAGCGCACCTCTGTTACTGCGCCAAGTGTGTCTTTTGCTTTCCATGCCATACGTTCTGCCAACTTGCTGTATTCAAGTTCAAAACGTGGAGCTTTCTGTCGATGAAACAACGCAGACATTTGGCTGTAAATACGGCTCAAAGTGTAGAAATCACAATTGGAGTCAGTGGTATCTGCAATAACAGCTGCATCACTGAGGTATTGCAAAGTCTTATACACATTGTTACTATCACGATATAAGCATCCCATCATATATAAGGCTGTCATACGATTGTTATCATCGTCGTCGTAATAGTCTAACAACGTTTGCAAAGTGTCTCGCGAGGGTAATGGCAAAAATGTCTTATTTCTACTCTGTGCCCACAATAACAAATACCTCATACGCAACGGTTTACTTGCTTCTTCAATGTCTTTTCCCATATTCTGTAAAACATAGAATGCACTATCTGGATTTGTTCTCAACAAACTATCAGCACGGTCAAGCGAAGATGAAAATAGTTGATGACGGTTGCATCTACACAATACTATCATCAAAATTATTATAATGAGATATGCACCTTGTCTCATAGAATAATATTTTATTTAAAACAATTTACCGTCATTGAATTTTCTTAACTTGCCACATACCCCATCTATATAGTCTTCTTAAATTATTTACATAACTTGCAACCCTCGCACTTGCTCAATTCGCCACGGAATCTCTTTTCTACAAGATGGTGCAGGCGATCCTTCAAAGGCTCCAACCTTATGGTGTCTATTACCTCATTGACAAAGGCAAACTCAAGCAATAGCTTGGCTTCACGCTGTGATATGCCTCGCTGCTGCATATAGAACATGGCTGCATCGTTGAGCTGTCCGACTGTTGAGCCGTGGCTGCACTTGACATCATCGGCATAAATCTCAAGCATCGGTTGGGTGAACATCCTTGCCTCACGTGTGGCGCAGATATTCTGATTGCGCATCTCGGAAGAGGTCTTCTGCGCCCCATGGCGAACAAGCACCTTTCCGGCGAAAGCACCCGTGGCTTTCTCGTCAAGCACATATTTATATAACTGACTGCTCGTGCAGTGGCTCACCTTATGATCGATGACAGTGTTGTTATCCACATGCTGCTCCTTGTCGGCGATGACACATCCGTTGAGCACGCACTCGGTACCCTCGCCACTGAGCGTGAGGTCAACACGATTGCGGGTCACTCCATTATGCAGGGTGATGACATTATGATTGAGTCGGCTGTCGGCATCCTGATTGATATACAGGTTGCTCACTCTCACGTTCTTCGCATGCGTCTCCTCAAGGCAATAGAGGTCGAGCGAGGCATTGCGCCCTACGTATGCCTCAATCACCTGAGTGGCAAGGAAATTGCGGTCGTCGGCGGCATGGTCGCAGAAGAGCAGTTTTACTTCCGCCCCCTCCTCCACTACAATGAGCACGCGACGGTTCACCATCAGATCGACATCCGAGCGAAGGATATTTATCACCTGAACAGCCCTGTCCACCACAACATTCTTGGGCACATAGACAAAGAGTCCGTCCTGTGCGAGCATCGTGTTGAGGGCAGTGACTGCGTCCTCGTCCGTCTTGGCGAGTTTAGCATAATATTTGGCTATGACATCGGGATTCTTCTCGGCTTGAGCCTTAAGAGAATCCACGATAACTCCCTCGGGCAGCGAAGCCTTGGGTTCGTTTTTCTTATAAAAAGCATCGTTGACGACGAAATAGAGCGAAGTACTCAGGTTGGGCACGTCACACTTGAACGCGTCGTACGGATTGACAGGAATGTCAAGGCGATTGATATTCAGGCCATAGTTAGGCTCGAAGAGCTTCGCGATGTCAGTATATTTATATCTCTCCACCTTCTTGGAGGGAAATCCCTGACTCTTAAAGTCCTCGTAAGCCTCATCACGCACGGCATTCATCACGTCCGCACTATGACTGCAAATCATCCCACGACATTCGTCGTATAATTCAGTATATTGATTATTCATTGCGCAGCCATTCCTAATTTCTCATTCCTCATTCCTAATTTCTTCCTTTATCCAGTCGTATCCTCGTTCCTGGATTTCCTTGGCAAGCTCCGGACCTGCAGTCTTCACGATGCGTCCCTTATAGAGCACATGCACCACGTCGGGCTTGATCATCTCAAGTAGTCGGTCGTAGTGGGTGATAACGATACAACTGGTATCGGGAGTGGCGAGCTTATTCACACCCTCAGCCACAATACGCATGGCATCCACGTCGAGACCCGAGTCAGTCTCGTCGAGAATAGACAGTTTGGGTTCGAGCATAGCCATCTGGAATATCTCGTTGCGCTTCTTCTCTCCGCCCGAGAATCCCTCGTTAACAGAACGGTTGGCGAGCTTGGAGTCGAGTTCGACGATAGCTCTCTTCTCGCGCATCAGCTTAAGGAACTCGGCGGCATTCATCGGTTCCTTGCCCTCATACTTGCGCTTCTCGTTGATAGCGGCACGCATGAAGTTGGTCATTGAGACACCGGGAATCTCCACTGGATACTGGAACGAGAGGAAAAGTCCCTCATGGGCACGATCCTCGGGTTTCATGGCAAGCAGGTCCTTGCCATTGAACACTGCCGTTCCCCCGGTAACCTCATAGAGCGGATTGCCCACGAGCACTGCGCTAAGCGTTGACTTACCCGATCCGTTAGGTCCCATAATGGCATGAGTCTCACCATCCTTGATAGTGAGATTGATGCCTTTCAATATCTCCTTGTCGCCAATCTTGGCATGTAAATCTCTAACTTCTAACATAAAGCCCCCCTCTTTCTCCCCCGAGGGGGAGTATCAGCGCGGGAGAAACGCCGTTTTTAATATTATGATAACTTATTTAATCCAGCATATAAACATTTCTCAATTCTCCCCCTCGGGGGAGTTAGAGGGGGGCTTTACCCCACTGTCCCTTCAAGCGACACGCTGAGCAACTTCTGTGCCTCAACGGCAAACTCCATCGGCAGTTTGTTGAGCACCTGCTTGGCATAACCGTTGACAATCAGGCCTACAGCCTGCTCTGTCGGAATACCACGCTGATTGCAGTAGAAGAGTTGGTCCTCGCTGATCTTGCTCGTCGTAGCCTCATGCTCCACAATAGCCGTGTCGTTGTGGATGTCCATATAGGGGAAAGTATGCGCGCCGCAGTCGCTGCCCAAGAGCAATGAATCACACGACGAATAATTGCGGGCGTTATCCGCAGAGGCAGTTGCGCGCACAAGTCCCCGATATGAGTTCTGGCTATGACCTGCAGATATTCCCTTGGATATAATTGTACTCTTGGTGTTCTTTCCGATATGTATCATCTTGGTGCCAGTGTCTGCCTCCTGATAGTTGTTGGTGACAGCCACACTGTAAAACTCCGCCACGGAGTTGTCGCCACGAAGCACACACGACGGATATTTCCACGTAATGGCGGAGCCTGTCTCCACCTGTGTCCACGACAACTTACTGTTTACACCACGCAAGTCGCCTCGCTTGGTGACGAGGTTGAGCACACCGCCATTTCCTTTTTCATCGCCGGGATACCAGTTCTGCACTGTGGAATACTTCACCTCGGCATTGTCCTTCACGATAATCTCGACGATGGCGGCATGGAGCTGGTTCTCGTCACGCATTGGAGCCGTACATCCCTCAAGATAAGAAACATACGAATCGTCATCGGCAATGATGAGAGTGCGCTCAAACTGACCTGTATTTCGTGCATTGATACGGAAATAGCTGCTCAGCTCCATTGGACAACGCACGCCCTTGGGAATATACACGAACGAGCCGTCGCTGAACACCGCACTGTTGAGGGCGGCAAAGAAATTGTCGCGATAAGGAACAACTGTTCCAAGATATTCCTTAACGAGGTCGGGATGGTCCTTAATGGCATCTCCGATGGAACAGAAGATGATTCCCTTCTCAGCAAGTTTCTCCTTGAATGTAGTCTTCACCGACACCGAGTCCATAATCGCATCCACGGCAACGCCGCTCAATGCGAGACGCTCCTCAAGGGGAATACCAAGTTTGTCGAACGTCTTCATCAGTTCGGGGTCAATCTCCTTATTCTCCTGTTTCTTTTTCTGTGCCAAGGGGTCGGCATAGTAAGATATGGCCTGATAGTCTATTTCAGGCACATGGACATGTCCCCACTTCGGTTCCTCCATGGTTGTCCAGTGCCTGAAAGCCTTCAGGCGGAAGTCAAGCATCCATTCGGGTTCTCCTTTTTTCTCTGATATTAGCCTGACTACATCTTCGTTGAGACCTTTCTCAATTATCTCGGTATGCACGTCGGTGGTGAAGCCGTATTCATATTTCTGCTCCGCCACCTGACGTA
>JBJEAV010000396.1:0-1597 GCA_051869395.1 Prevotella sp. | reverse complement strand
GGGCATACGATGACTTTGGCGAAATGCAGGAACTGCCCTACTCCATCACCATCAAAGTGCTTCCCCCATGGTATCTCACATGGTGGGCATGGATGTTGTATGTTCTCATCGGCATAGCGGCTATATATGCCAGCATCAGATGGTATAAGGAACTGCTGAAGACGCGCAACCGTCTGCAGATGGCTGTGGTATTCACAAATATCACCCACGAACTGCTTACGCCGTTGGCGGTAATCAGTGCAGTGGTGGATAACATGAGGCATAGAGAGGCGAAGTTCAACGATGAATATGCGCTGATAGACAACAATATAACCAAGATTACACGACTGCTGCGCCAGATTCTCGAAGTGAGAAAGGCACAGGCAGGACAGCTCAAGCTGAAGGTAAGCCGCGGCAATATGCTCACGTTTATTGACAATATTGTGAAAGACATACGCCCCATGGCTGAAGCCAAGAAGGTGACGCTTACGCTTGAGACACGAGAGACAAAAGCCCTCGGCGAGGCATGGTTTGACAGCGACAAACTGGACAAGATTATGTATAACGTCATATCCAATGCCATCAAATACAACAACGAGGGTGGACATGTGACTGTAAGAGTGGCTGAGGAAAAACAGAGGGTGAAAATATCCGTGGAGGACAACGGAATAGGTATCTCCCACCGCCAGATGAAGAAACTATACGAAAGGTTCTACGACGGTGACTATCGCAGGATGAAGGCTGGAGGTACAGGCATAGGACTGTCGCTGACGCGCGACCTCGTGCAGCTCCACCACGGTTCTATCGAATGTAAGAGCCGCAAGGGTGAAGGCACTACATTCACCGTAACATTACCGATAAGAAAGGATGCCTTCCTGCAGGATGAGATTGACACCACCGACCTGGGCAGGAGACAACCCGCCGAGGACATTATAACAGACACTGTTTCAGGTATTTCACTCACGCCGAACAGTGATGACAACAACATATATAAGATTCTCATCGTGGAGGACAACGAGGAGCTGCTTGCACTGATGAAGCGTCTGCTCGACAAGAAATACCACGTGCTGACCGCCAAGAACGGCAAACAGGCTCTTAATATCATTCACCGCGAGGAACTGGACATCGTAATCTCTGACGTGATGATGCCCGTGATGGACGGTATCGAACTGACCAAGGCTATCAAGGACGACCCCAACTACGCCCAGTTGCCTATTATCATGCTTACGGCAAAGAACCGCGACGAAGACCGCAACAACGCGCTCATCACTGGTGCCGACGCATATATCACCAAGCCGTTCAGCATGACCGACCTCGACATCCGCGTGAGCAACATCATCGCAAACCGCCAAAGGATACGCAAGAAATTCTCGGAACAGACTGACTTCAAGGTAGAGGAGCAGCACTATAGCAATCCCGACCAGGCGTTCGTGGAGAAGGCAGTGGAATGTGTGAAGAAGCATCTTTCGGACGGCGACTACGACCGCGAGGCATTCGCCTTCGACCTATGTATCTCGTCATCAACGCTATACAACAAGCTGCGTGCCATCACTGGACAGAATGTCACAGCCTTCATCACGAGCATCCGACTGAAGGAGGCATGCCGCATACTGCGTGA
>JBJEAV010000395.1:0-1602 GCA_051869395.1 Prevotella sp. | reverse complement strand
GAGCGCAAGGCAAGCACGCAATCCACGAAATACCTGTTCAAGGGATTCCCGATGTCGATAGTGATGATGCTGCTCATTCTGATACTGTTGTTCAATGACCTGCGCCGTCCTGCCATCATCTTCTGCTGCATACCGCTTGTGGTGGTAGGTGTGTTCCCCACGGTGTTGCTCTCTGGCAAGGACTTCGGTTTTGTGGCTATAGTGGGCATCCTCGGACTCATCGGTATGATGATAAAGAACGGTATTGTGCTCATCGACGAGATAACACTCCAGATGACCCAAGGCAAGGAGCCTACGCAGGCTCTCATCGACAGCAGCAAGTCGCGTCTGTTGCCGGTGATGATGGCATCACTTACCACCATCCTCGGTATGATTCCCCTTGTCTCCGACTCGCTCTTCGGGTCGCTTGCCGTGACGATTATGGGAGGACTGTCGGTAGGAACGCTCATCATATTGGTGTTCATACCGGTGCTGTATTCATTATTTAGCTCTGAAATGGCGACATAACATGCGTAGCCAAGCCCTGAAAGGGCGACATAACTCAGGATAGGGCGTAAGCCCTATCATTTAGGCTCTCATCCGTTCTCCCCCTCCCGCCGATGGCGGGAGGGGGAGGGGAAAAGAAAAAAAATGTCATCCACAGGGTTGACACCCTGTGCTAATCTATGCCGCCCTTTCAGGGCTGCTGCGCCAGTGAAATTAAATAAGTTAAAGACAAATGAAACGACTGATATATATAATAATAGGTGTAGGCATTCTAATGGATGCCGCGGCTCAGGATTCGCTGACTATCGACCGCTGCCGTGAGATGGCAGTGGAGCATAACCGACAACTTGCATCGGCACGGGTGCAGAGGCAGAAGACCGACTTTGACCTTATGGCAATGAGGGCAAACTATCTGCCGAAATTAGATTTCAATGCCTTCGACCTCGCAAACACGATGTCGGGAAGCCTTGCAATGCAGTCAGCCATGCTGCCTGTGTTTGATATGACAAGTCAGATTGCGGGTATGGCGGAGTTTCCTGCCATGACAGTGGATTACAGTATGCACAACCTCTTAGGAACCTCGCTTATGCTGACCCAACCGATTTATATGGGTGGTAAGATAACGGCAGGCTATAACATGACAAAGATAGGCCAGAGGATTGCCGACGAGAATATCCGACTGACAGAGAGTGAGGTAAGGGTGAAGGTGGATGAGGCTTACGCCATGGCGGTGAAAGCCCGTGAGATGGTGGATGTGGCTAAGTCATACGAGGCTCTACTACAAGAACTGATGAAGAATGTGGAGTCGGCGGTTCGACATGGTATGCGAACGCGCAACGACCAGATGAAGGTGCAGGTGAAACTTAATCAGGCCCGTCTGTCCATCACCCGCGCCAACAATGCCTACGACTTGGCGCGCATGAACTTGTGTCAGATAATTGGTATGCCGCTCGATGCACGTCCGGCTGTTGCGAAGCCCGATGTGTCATCTCTCGTGATGTCTGAGGTGATGTCGGCTTCGGCTGACAGTATGCAGGTGCTCTCGCGGCCAGAATATGCTATGCTACAGGAGAAGACCGAACTGGCGCGCCAGCAGGTGAAGCTCACGCGGTCGGA
>JBJEAV010000394.1:0-1602 GCA_051869395.1 Prevotella sp. | reverse complement strand
ACTAAAGTTTCGCAAGTGACTCTATCGACAAGTCATAGGTTAAAATGATATAAAAAAAGAAGGCTAAATGGTTGGTTAATTCAATGATATTCAGTAATTTAATGGTGAAAACAAACAAATAACTGAATCCCTTTAGCCATGAATAAAAATAGAAATATAATCTCAGAAATCCAAACACTCCTCAACGATAAAGGCGTGAACAATGCGATTACGTGCACGCTGAATACCATGAAAAGCTTAAGAATTCAGGACAGGGTCATTGGAGTCAAGAAGAACGAGAATTGCAAGTTTACGAACCGTCAAGTTCTGGATGTGCTGCTGATGTTCCCGTTTTTCAACGTGAAGAACGCCCTGTCTTACGAGGTCTCAGTGTTGCACGACCAATTCACCTGCGACAAGGACATGTTCTATAGGTTCGTGAACGACGAGCGCGTCAATTGGCGCGGGATCTCATACTCAGTGTTCAAGCAGCTGTATTCGAAATTGTCGGTTAAGACTATGCGCAAGCCTGAGCCCAAGTGCCTCATAATCGATGACACGGACATCCAGAAGACTGGCTTCAAGATGGAGAAGGTTGGCAGGGTATTCTCGCACGTGCAGCAAAAGTCCATCCTTGGCTTCAAGGCGATGTTTCTTTGCTTCTCGGACGGAGCCTCGCAGTTCATCCTCGACGCCTCGCTGCATGGTGAGTTCGGGAAGAACAGCGACAGACCGCAGGGGTTGACTAATAAGCAGTTGTCGCAACGCTACAGCAAGATCCGCTCTAACAACATTCACTTCTCCCAGCGAGACGAAGAACTCTTCTCTGGTAAACCAGCCACAGCGATCAATATGATCAAACGGGCCATGTTAGAGGGCGTTAGGTTCGACTATCTGCTCGTGGACAGTTGGTTCACCAGCTATGATCTAGTCAAGTTCATCAAGTCAAGGCACGTGAAGTGTCACCTCCTCGGAATGGCTAAAATGGGGAACACTAAGTACACCATGGACGGCAAAGACAGGAACGCAGCCCAGATTGCCAAGAGGCTCGATGGCGAAGGCACCGTCAAATACCGACGCTCGATAGGCTTTTATTCCGCAGAAGTCACGGTAAAACTGCAAGGCACCGATGTCAAGTTGTTCTTCTATAGGAAAAAGCGTGGCGGTGAGTGGAATACGTTGCTCAGTACAGACACGAGTCTCGATGCAGTACGTGCGTTCAAATTGTACTCCAGACGATGGGGAATTGAGGTGGCACACAGGGACATGAAGCAAATTTTGAGGCTCGGCAAGAGTCAATGTAGGGACTTCGCTGGGCAGATAGCCAACCTGTCTCTGTGCGTCATGCAATACAACATCCTCAGCTACGTGAGACGCTTCACATCTTACGAGACGCTTGGCGGGCTTTTTGCCGAGGTGTCTAAAGCTTATGTGGAACTTACCGTGGCGGAGAGGGTGTGGCAGATTCTTATCGAAGTGGTCGGCATCATCGCAGGGGAGCTTAATTGCGATCCATTTGAGTTGATACAAATTATAGTATCAAACGACGACCGCTATATGGCTCTTACACAAGCATTCGGGAAACTAGCAGCTGTGGCATAATTCAAAAATCCACTTGCGAAA
>JBJEAV010000393.1:0-1602 GCA_051869395.1 Prevotella sp. | reverse complement strand
GCGATACCGCTGACAGGCTTCTTCATTGGTACACCTGCGTCCATAAGGGCGAGAGTACCGGCACATACTGTTGCCATGGAAGAAGAACCGTTGGACTCGAGAATCTGACTCACAAGACGCACTGTGTAGGGGAAGTCCTCAGGAATCTGACCTTTCAGACCGCGCCATGCCAAGTGTCCGTGACCAATCTCGCGGCGACCTACACCACGCTGTGCCTTGGCCTCGCCAGTGCAGAACGGCGGGAAGTTGTAGTGGAGGAGGAAACGCATGTAGCTCTTGTCGAGCACGTCGTCAACCATCTTCTCGTCAAGCTTTGTGCCGAGAGTACATGTAGAGAGCGACTGAGTCTCACCACGTGTGAAGATAGAGCTTCCGTGAGGCATGGGCAGCGGGCTTACCTCGCACCAGATGGGGCGAATCTCGTCGCACTTGCGTCCGTCGAGACGGATACCCTCGTCGAGGATGCAACGGCGCATGGCATCGCGCATCACGTCGTGATAGTAACGCTCCATCATGGCAGCCTTCTCCTCAAGCTCGTCCTCGGTGAGGTCGGCGTGGGCGGCGTTGTATGCTTCCTTGAATTCGGTGAGGATATTTTCAAAAGCCTCCTGACGTGCCTGCTTCTCAAGAGCCTGCTTTGTCACGTCGTAAGCCTTCTGGTAAAGTTCCTTGTTCATCTGTTCGCGAAGCTCCTCGTCGTTGACCTCGTGGTCATACTCGCGCTTGACATCCTTGCCAAGTTCCTTGGAGAGTTCAACCTGCATCTCGCACATGGGCTTGATGGCATCCATGGCAGCCTTGAGAGCACCGATCATGTCCTGTTCGGTCACTTCCTTCATCTCGCCTTCCACCATCATGATGTTCTCGGCAGAGGCACCCACCATGATATCCATGTCGGCATCCTTCATCTGGTCGAAAGTAGGATTGATAACGTATTCACCGTTGATACGGGCTACGCGGACTTCGCTGATAGGACATTCAAAAGGAATGTCGGAGCAAGCCAATGCTGTTGATGCTGCAAATCCGGCAAGAGCGTCGGGCTGGTCAACACCATCGGCAGAGAAAAGCATTACATTTACATACACCTCGGCATGATAGTTGGAGGGGAACAGCGGGCGGAGCACGCGGTCAACAAGGCGAGATGTGAGAATCTCGTTGTCGCTGGCCTTGCCTTCGCGCTTGGTGAAACCGCCGGGGAAGCGGCCTGCTGCTGCATACTGCTCTCTGTAGTCAACCTGCAGAGGCATAAAATCTGTTCCGGGAACTGCATCCTTTGCGGCACAAACGGTGGCCAAAAGAACGGTGTTGCCCATACGGAGCATACATGAACCGTCGCACTGTTTTGCCACTTTCCCGGTCTCGATGCTGATGGTTCTTCCATCAGGCAACGATACTGTTTTCGTAATTACGTTCATCTAAAAAATTGTTTGTTTACATCAAAAATCGGGCAAAGTTACTCATAATTATAGAAATGAACGAGAAAAAAGCCAAATATCTGCTATTATTTTCATTTTTTTATGATTTTATTTTGTATTTCGCCCAACTTGCACTAACTTTGCAGCCGAAAACTGATTATTAAGATTAAAATATAATATGAAGAAA
>JBJEAV010000392.1:1302-7522 GCA_051869395.1 Prevotella sp. | reverse complement strand
CATATATTATTGCTGGCGCAGTTGATTTGCTCGGCTTCTGAGGGAAATGCACAGGAGACGGCATTGCAACTGAAGTACCGCGATATGGCAGTGGCCTATAGCAACGACCTGAAAGCGGTGGAGAAGGTTGTGGAGGCAAGTATGGAGTTGGTGAATGCCGCAGGTAAGGACCTCTATCCCAAACTCAGCGGCGACGCCAGTTTCCAATACACCGGCAACCCGCTGCAGCTGACTCTTGACCTTCCATCTATGGCAAGCCCCATGACCTTCACCGGCAAGGACTTGAAATACGGAGTGGGACTCACGCTCTTGCAACCCGTATATACAGGCGGTCGCCTGCTTGAGACAATACGCAGGGCAAAATATCGCCACGACATCACCACATACAACGAGCAAATGGTGCGCACTGCCGTTTGCTGCCATGCCGACGTGCAATACTGGAACTCGGTGGCATGCAAGGAGATAGCACGCATAGCTGCCGACTATCACCACTCAGTGGCATCGCTCACTCAGACCATACGCGAACGAGTGGAGGCGGGGATGACCGACAGTCAGGACCTGCTCATGATGGAGGTGAAACTCAATGAGGCTGAACTCCAGATGGCACAGGCCCAGAAGGACTTCGACAACAGCCTCATGGCACTCAACTCTCTCGCGGGGATGCCTCTCGCCAATGCCACAGAGATTGACGACTCGGTGGCAATGATACATGCCGACGTGGAGATGCGTATGGCATCCGACCGTCCTGAAATGATGATTGCCGAGGCACAGGTGAAAATAGCCAACAGCGAGCGCAGGCTCACGGCATCCAAATACAAGCCACAGATGTCGGTGGGCATCGACGGAACTTATTCATCACCGGGATATGACTTCCGCAGTGACCTCGACCCCAACTATGCCATATATGCAAAGATGTCGGTGCCCATATTCGAATGGGGAAAGCGACGAAACGAGATTAAGGCATCGCAACTGAAGACAGGCATCGCCATGGACAACGCGAAAAAGGTTGTGGATGACATAAACCTCGAAATACAGTCGGCGCGCAACTCCCTCAGGCAGAGCCAAAGGCAAGCCACACTGGCACGCAACTCCCTCGACAAGGCTCTTGCCAATGAGACCCTCGCCGTGGAGCGATACCAGGAAGGCAAGGCTTCGGTGATTGAGCTGATTGACGCCCAAACCTACAGACAGAAGGCGCAGATGAGCTTTGTGAGCGCCAAGGTGGCGGCGCAGACGGATTACTCGATGTTTCTAAAGGCTATCAACGGATACAAATAAAGGTATGAGATATTTAAATGCACTGATATTCATCGGTTTAGGACTTTTCTACTATTACCTTATAGTCAATTTCACAGACTTCTCGCCCCGAGTGGCGGGCATACTTTATTCGCGCGGTGCACTTGTCTATACGGTGATAGCGTTCACGTTGCTGGGCTTTGCCACGATCCATATCTCAGAATGGGTCAACAACCGCTATATCCAGCCTTCTGAAGGACATAGGCGAAGCCAATGGCGATTTGCCGCAGCCAATATCATTGTGGCGGCACTTTTCCTTGCGCTCAACTATAGCCTCTGCGTAATAGCCAAGATACTTGCCGGCGTGCAGCCCGTATGGAGCCTCTCGTCGAGCGGGTGGCGATTGCTTGTCGTGGTGTGGATGGCAGAGATTGCAATCATCCTGCTCTTGCTCTCCAACCGCACGCTGAAAGCCAACCAAAGCCTGAAGCAGGAAGCAGCCCGATTGCAGATTGAGAACTCGAATGCGAAATACTACGCCTTGCAGAGCCAGCTCAATCCCCATTTCCTCTTCAACAGTCTCACCACTCTCATCGCCGAGATACAGTACAATCCCGATAACGCAGTGAGATTCACGCGCCATCTGTCCAACGTATATCGGTATGTGCTGCAGTGCCAAAACCGCCATTTTGTCACCTTGGGAGAGGAACTGGCTTTCGTCGATTCCTTTGTCTTCCTGCATAAGGTGCGCCTTGGCGATTGTCTCAGCTGCGACATCGACATTGCCGACGACATACTCGAATGTGAGTTGCCGCCGCTTACACTGCAGCTGCTTGTGGAGAATGTGATAAAGCACAACTCAGTGTCGCAGTCGAAACCCATGACCATCAGTATAAAGGCGACGGAAGACATGCTCACCGTGAGCAATCCCGTTTCTCCCAAGAAGAACGCCAGCGCAACATCGTCGGGGATAGGACTGAAAAACCTCGCCACACGCTGCCGTCTCGCCTGCGACCGCGATATAACGGTTAGCCATGGGAGTCATACTTTTTCGGTGGCAATACCCATAATAAGATAAAAGAAATAATTAACATTATATATGATAATGAAGACAATAAAGGCAGTAATCATAGAAGACGAGATACCCGCGTCACGACTGCTCACGTCGATGCTCTCATCTCTGCGTCCGCAGTGGGATATAACCCTTGTCCAGGGCAGTGTGGATGAGGCGGTAGAATGGTTTGCCGAACATCCTCATCCCGACCTTATCTTTCTTGACATCCACCTCACCGATGGCAATGCCTTCGACTTCCTCACGGCTGCCAAGCCCACGTCGGCGGTAATATTCACCACCGCCTATGACGAATATGCCATACGCGCATTTACGGTCAACAGTATCGACTATATACTCAAACCCGTGGATGAACAGCGCCTGGGCGAGGCTATCAGGAAATACGAGGAACTGTATGAGAAGAAGTGGCAGGGCTCGGAGGAATATATGCAGATGTTGCTCGACTCGCTTAACATTCCCGACCATAAGTACAGGCGGCGTTTTCTCATATCCAGCGGCGAGTCGTTCTGGTCGCTGCAGGTGGATTCCATCGCCTACTTCTATTCGGAGGAGAAGGTGACGTTTGCCGTCACTCCATCGGGCAAGGAGCACATCGTTGGCCTGTCGCTCAACAAACTGGAGGAGCAGCTTGACCCCGACCAGTTCTTCCGTGTCAACCGTCAGATAATCGTCAATATTGATGCTGTTGAATGTGCCGTTCCCCTGTTCAAGGGGCGCATAAAGGTGAAGGTAAGTCCCCCGTTCAAGACCGAGATAGTGGTAAGCGAGGGACGTGCTGCCTTCTTCCGCCTATGGCTTGACTTTTAGTACTTTTTGTATAGTATCAGGATAACTTCTATGGGGTACATCACATGGCGTTTGGTGATATACCCCTTTAATTATAACGCCACTGAGAGTTTCACATTTACCTGACGGCCTGTGAGATAGTTGGGAACTCCATATTGCTGGTTGGTCACGTCGGTCACCCAATAATAGGAATTGACGTTGTTGATGCCGAAGAGGTTGAGGCAGTCGATGCCGAGCCATGCGTTCTTGACGGGAGACTTGCGGTCGCCACGGTCGTAGAGGCGGTAGCTCATACCGATGTCGGCACGCTTGTAGGCGGGAGCACGGAACACCATCTGCTCCAATCCGCTATGGGGAGGACCGAAGGGCAGTCCGTCGGCGATGGCAAGGCGAAGGGTCATCTTCCACTTCTCGGTGCCGGGGAAGTAGTCGGTGAAGTGAACGTTGACCGAATAGCGCTGGTCGGTGGGCATGGGCACCCACTTGCCGTTCATCTTCTGCTTGGTGCTCATCAGCGAGAAGGTCACCCATGAGTCGGTGCCGGGAACGAACTCGCCGTAGAGCTTGAGGTCGATGCCCGCAGCATAGCCGTCGCACTGGTTGCCGCCGTAATAGGTTATCTTCACGTTGTTGACGTTATATGGTATGAGGTTGTGCATCAGCTTGTAATATGCCTCGGCTGAGAACTTGTAGGGGCGGTCTTTCATCTTGAAGCGATAGTCGAACGCTCCCACGAAATGTATTGACTGCTGGCTCTTTATCTTATTGTTGAGCACGGCGCGGGTGATGCCGTCGGTGGTCACTGTGTCGCGAATCTCCTTGAAGAACGGGGCCTGGTAATAGAGACCCGTGGAGAAGCGGAATGTGATGTCGTTGTTGAACGCGGGCACCATGGCTATGGAGGCGCGGGGGGAGACGGTGGTCTCGTTGTTGAACGACCAGTGGCTGAAGCGCACGCCGTAGTTGAAGGTGAAGAACGACTGGCGCTCGCCGTTGGAGGCAAAGCGGTAGGTGTCCTGAAGGTAGCCCTCGATGCGTGTGCTGTTGATCTTGTTGGTGGAGCGCAGGGTGTAGATGAGGTCGAGACGCCCAGGGTTGTGGGGGATGGAATAGCCGCTGGAGTCGCGCATCTCATATTCGGATGCCTTCTCCTTGATGTTCTCGAACTTGAAGGTGAGCGCTCCCTCGATGTCATGCTTTCCCGTCTTGTGGTTGGCAAGCATCTTCACGCTCGCCATCTTGGAAGTGAGATAGTTGCGTGCGTGCTCCATATATGTTCCCACGCCAAGGTTCTCGCTGGTGTTGGTGTCGTCGAGCCAGTATTGGCCCTGTATGTCGTAGGTCTCCTGCTCCTTGCTGTAGAACGCCGAGGCGAGCAGCGACACCTTGGTCAGGCGCTTGGCGCCGAACACGCGGCTGATGGAGAGGTTGCCGAAGAAGGTGCGGAAGACGTCCTTCTCCTGACCGTCGAAATACACCTTGAACGACTTCACGTCCTGCATGGTGCCGAAGGAGGTCTCGCGGTCGGTGGGACGGAAGTTATAGTGGTTTTCGGATATGTTGCCCATGAAGTCGATGGTCCACAGCGAGTCGGGGCGATAGCTGAGGAATGTCTGGTAATCCAAGTAGTTAGGACGGTATTCGCCCTTGGTCTCAAGAGAGCCGAGCAGATAGCGGTTGGTCTTGTAGCGCACGGCATGGCTCATCGAGAAACGCTGGTTGCCTACGGCCGCAAAGGCTGTTCCGCCAAGCAGCGATGCAGTGGCAGATGCCTCGGAGCGGGTGGGGCGGCGATAGGTTATGTCGAGAGCGGAGGACATTTTGTCGCCGTATTTAGCCTCGAAACCGCCGGAGGAGAAGCCGATGGACTCCACCATGTCGGCATTGATGATGCTGAGTCCCTCCTGCTGTCCGCTGCGTATGAGGAGCGGGCGGTATATCTCCACATTATTTATATATACGGAGTTCTCGTCGAAACTTCCTCCTCTCACGTTATACTGCGACGAGAGTTCGTTGTGGGTGCTCACTCCCGCCTGCTGCTGGATAAGCTCCTCCACTGCGTTGCCCGATGCTGAGGGAGAATCCTTGAGGTTCTTCACGTCAAGCTGTTCGGTGGCGGTGGTCTGACGCCGCTTCTCGGTGACCACCACCTCGTTGAGCGCGTCCATGGGCGCAAGTGTGACCTTGAGCGTCTGCTTGCCTCGGGGGCGGCGCAGGATGCGGGTCTTGGGCTTGTAGCCCACCATTGAGAACTTGACAGCGACGGAGTCGGCTGAACGGAGAGAGAGGGAGAAATGTCCCTTGAGGTCGGTCATGGTGACCTTGCCCTGGGCGAGACACGACACCGAGGCAAACTCGATGGCATTGTCGTTGGAGTCAACCACTCGCCCTGTGAGCACGAAGTCCTGTGCCTTAATACTGCTGAGCGGCAGGCAGAGGAGCAATGTGAAAAGTATATTTCGTAGTATGTACATCTGCATATTTTTTATAATATTATAAACGAAAAACAACGATTTTTATTATTGAAATGTTGGAAAAATATGTCAATAATGCAGATAAATTGTCAGTTTAACAATATTTTCAACTCATTCTTTGCAAGTTCAAAGAATAATTCCTATCTTTGCAACGTCTTTATGACTAAATGCGATTTAGTATTAACATTATAATAAAACATAAGTATATGAAGATTTCGCACATTGAGCATCTGGGCATCGGAGTCCAGAGCATTGAAGAAGCACTCCCGTACTTTGAGAACGTACTGGGACTAAAGTGTTATGCAGTAGAGGAAGTGGCTGACCAGAAGGTGAAGACCGCATTCCTGAAGTGTGGTGAGGTGAAGCTCGAACTGCTTGAGCCGACATCTCCCGACAGCACAATCCAGAAGTGGCTCGACAAGGGCAACCATGGAGTTCACCACGTGGCTTTCTGCATCGAGGACGGTGTGGCAAACGCATTGGCTGAGTGTGATGAGAAGGGCATCCGACTCATTGACAAGGCTCCGCGCAAGGGCGCCGAGAGCCTGAACATCGCTTTCCTCCACCCGAAGTCAACTGAGGGAATACTTACTGAGCTTTGTGAACACTGAGGTCTTCAAGCTTGTGGCTTGAAGAAATTAAAAAATTAAAA
>JBJEAV010000392.1:0-1202 GCA_051869395.1 Prevotella sp. | reverse complement strand
AAAAATTAAAATATTAAAATGAGCAAACAATTAGAAAAGATTAAGCAGCTCATCGAGAAGCGTGAGACAGCACGCATCGGTGGCGGCGAGAAAGCCATTGAGAAGCAGCATGCCCGTGGCAAATATACAGCACGTGAGCGTATTAATATGCTCCTGGACGAAGGTAGCTTCGAGGAATATGACATGTTTAAGCTCCACCGTTGCACTAACTTCGGTATGGAGAAGAAGCAGTATCTCGGCGACGGTGTGGTAACCGGTTCGGGTACTATCGACGGTCGCTTGGTGTTCATCTTCGCCCAGGACTTCACCGTAAATGGCGGTTCTCTCTCTGAGACTATGGCTCAGAAAATCTGCAAGGTGATGGATATGGCTATGAAGATGGGTGCTCCTGTCATCGGTATCAATGACTCGGGTGGCGCACGTATCCAGGAGGGTATCAACGCTCTTGCAGGATATGGAGAAATCTTCGAGCGCAATATCCTCGCATCTGGTGTTATCCCGCAGATCAGTGGTATCTTCGGTCCTTGTGCGGGCGGTGCCGTTTATTCTCCTGCATTGACCGACTTCACCCTGATGATGGAGAACACTTCATACATGTTCCTCACAGGTCCGAAGGTGGTTAAGTCTGTAACCGGAGAGGACATCGACCAGGAGCATCTCGGTGGTGCCAGCGTACACGCATCCAAGAGTGGTGTGACCCACTTCACTGCCAAGACAGAGGAGGAGGGACTGCAGATGATCAAGACCCTGCTCTCATATATCCCATCCAACAACATGGAGACCGCCCCGCGCAAGAAGTGCGATGACCCAATCGACCGTCTGGAGGATGCCCTCAACGAGATTATCCCCGACAACGGCAATGAGGCATACGATATGTATAAGGTGATTGGCGGTATCGTGGATGACGGTGAGTTCTTTGAGATTCAGCCCAAGTTCGCCCGCAACATCATCATCGGTTTTGCACGTTTCAACGGTCAGAGTGTCGGTATCGTGGCCAACCAGCCTTCAGTATATGCCGGTGTGCTCGACGTTAATGCCAGCCGCAAGGGTGCCCGCTTCGTTCGTTTCTGCGACGCATTCAACATTCCAATCGTCAGCCTCGTTGACGTTCCCGGATTCCTTCCAGGTACAGGTCAGGAGTACAATGCCGTCATCCTTCACGGAGCACAGTTGCTCTACGCTTACGGAGAGGCTACAGTGCC
>JBJEAV010000391.1:0-1610 GCA_051869395.1 Prevotella sp. | reverse complement strand
CAATGCCAGAGAGAGGGCTGCGGATATATTGGATATTATGCCACAAGCGACGGAAAAGTAGTGGCAAATGAGAATCCTGAAGGCGTATTCACCGCTGATGACCTCACATTGCAGGATGCCACGGAGTATGACAATAAGGCAGTGTTCACAGCTACCAAATTCACATATAACCGCACGTTCAGCAATACCAATTGGACAACATGGTATGTGCCTTTTGACTTGACGCTGACCGATGCTATTTGTGCAAAATATGATTTCTCGCGCATCAACAATGTGCATCAGTATGACACCGACAACGACGGCACGGCAGACAAGACCGTGGTGGAGAGCTTCAGACAGAATGCTGGCGTAAAGCTAAAGGCAAACTATCCTTACTTGGTGAGGGCAAAGAGCGATGCTGACTTCACAATGTCACTACCATTGACAAACGTTGTTCCTGCATTGGCAGAGACAAACAGCATCGATTGCCAGAGCGTGGATTATAAATACACATTCACGGGTACATACGCCGGCATGGGCGACAGTGGTTCTGACAAATATACACTTTGTGAAGGCAATCAGTGGCTACATTTTTATAGTCTTAATCCCATGCGCCACTATCTTACAATCGAGTCGCGCAACATATCATCGCCATCTACTGTCTCAATGCGCAGCATCATGCTCTCCATTGTCGGCGACGAGGATACAACGGGCATCGTGAAGTTGTATGACGAAGAGCGCAAGTCGAGCGAAACCTACGACCTCTCAGGTCGCCGTCTGCCGGCAGGCAGCAAGCCTCGCGGTCTGATTATCGAGAACGGAAAAGTAACATTCAAGAAATAAACAAAAACACATGAAGAATATGAAGAAGTACATCAAACCAACAATGAAGGTCTATGAGGTAAAGGCATTCCAAATCCTGGCAGGCTCTGTTGACGAGACTGAAATTGGAAATGGATATGGCACATCGCAATAGACGTGCAAGATATTCAGAATTTGCATTGTCGGCAGGCCGCGGGCGAGACGCCTGCGCCCCCAGAGACTCCGCACTGAAACCAACTGAATATATAATGCTGCAACAGGCGCAATGTCTGTTGCAGCATTTGTTTTATAAAAAAGGTGAAAATGTTTGGTGGAATGTTTATTATTTCGTATCTTTGCAGACGTTATTCATAATTATTGTGATACATAACATTGGTGAGATATGGAAAAGAAGCAACTGAAGCGACTGCCCGTGGGCATACAGACATATTCCGAAATAAGGAATTTGGACTGCCTGTATATCGACAAGACTGAGTACATCTGGAATATGATTCACCTCAGCAAGTATATCTTCCTGAGCCGCCCGAGGCGGTTCGGCAAGTCATTGCTTGTATCCACTATACAGGCATACTACGAAGGAAAAAAGGACCTGTTCAAGGACACCTTTATCGAAACCGTAGAGAAGGACTGGACGGAATATCCCGTGCTGAGATTCGATATGAGCACAGCGAAGCATTGCGACAAGGAAGAATTGCTGCTTGAACTGAGCAACAAGCTTACACGCTATGAGCAAATATATGGCAAGGGAGCCGCTGACGAGGTAAAGCCCAACCAGCGTTTCCAGGGACTTATCGAGCGTGCCCATGAGA
>JBJEAV010000390.1:0-1611 GCA_051869395.1 Prevotella sp. | reverse complement strand
TTCCTTCAGATGAGCGACATCATCGAGAAGACCATGTCAACAGTCTCTTTCGACCCCAATCCCGACTACGACGTATATGTAGCCACCGACAAGGAGGCGCGCCGCATAGCCGGTGAATTACTTTAATATTTCAATATTTCAATTTTTTAATCTTTAAATTTTTACATAGGTGGAAATATTTCTTATCAGGGCACTTCAGTTCATGATGTCGATATCATTGTTAGTGCTGATACACGAGGGAGGTCATTTTCTTTTTGCCAAACTGTTTGGCATTAGGGTTGAGAAGTTTTATCTCTTCTTCGACCCGTGGTTTCATATCTTCGAGTTCAAGCCAAAGAAGAGCGACACCGCATACGGTATGGGGTGGTTGCCGCTTGGCGGATACTGCAAGATAGCGGGAATGATCGACGAGAGTTTCGACACCGAGCAGATGAAGCAGCCCGCACAGCCGTGGGAGTTCCGTTCCCATCCGGCGTGGCAGCGACTGTTTGTCATGATAGGTGGAGTGCTTTTCAACTTCCTCCTTGCCCTCTTCATCTATTCGATGATTCTCTTCACATGGGGCGATTCTTATATCCCCGTGAAGAACATGACACACGGTATGAAGTTCAATCAGGAAGCCAAGGCTCTCGGATTCCGCGACGGCGACATCCTCGTGGGCACTGACAAGGGTGAGTTCAAGGACTTTAGTGCCGACCTCTTCCGCGAGATTAGCGAGGCTAAGCGTGTGGATATCATCCGTGGCGGCAAACCGATGAGCATTACCCTAAGTGGCGAACTTAATCTCTTGTCTATGATTAAGAACCAGCCGCCGTTTGTGCGTCCGCTCTTGCCCTGTGTGGCTGACACGGTTATGGGTGGCACTCCTGCCGCAAAGATTGGCATGAGGAAGGGTGACAGAATCATTGCCCTCAACGGCAAGTCCATTGACTCATATAACTCCTTCACCGACGAGATTGCCAAGTTGGGAGACGTGCTTGCCACTGTCAGCACCGCTGCCGACAGTATGAAGGTGAGAAAGGCGACAGTGGTCTTGGAACATCAGGACAAGAGCCGCGACACTGCTAATGTGGTGCTCACAGCCGACCTGAAGCTCGGGTTTGCCACCAATTCCTATGCAATGATATATAAGCCATACACCAAGGAGTACGGTTTCTTCGAGAGTTTCCCCGCTGGAGCCAAGTACGGTGTGCACGTCCTGACCTCATACGTGGATGACATGAAGTATGTCTTCACTGCCGACGGTGCCAAGTCGCTTGGTGGATTCGGAGCTATCGGAAGTCTCTTCCCCGCTGAATGGGATTGGTATATGTTCTGGCGAATGACAGCCTTGTTGAGTGTGATGCTTGCCTTCATGAACATCCTGCCCATCCCCGCCCTCGACGGTGGTCATGTCCTTTTCCTGATTTATGAGATGATCACGCGTCGCAAACCGAGCGAGGATTTCATGGTGAAGGCTGAGTACGTGGGATTTGGCATTATCATCCTCCTGATGGTAGTAGCCAATCTCAATGATGTTCTCCGCTGGCTTGGATATATGTAAGGATGCGCAGCCAAGCCCTGTAAGGGCGACATAACATAGGATAGGGTGTGTATGTAAGGATGCGCAGC
>JBJEAV010000389.1:0-1612 GCA_051869395.1 Prevotella sp. | reverse complement strand
TTTTTTTCTCTGATTTATTTGGTTAATATGAAGAAAATATGTAATTTTGCACGAAAAACATAAAATACGAGAAAGTTATGCTTAAAAGAAGTGTTATTGGAATTGTAGCATCGCTGCTGACGGTATTCGCTCCGGCAGACGCCAAGGTTATTTTTGTTGCGCCGCAGGGTAATGACGCGGCATCAGGTAGTATCGACGCTCCGTTGGCCACGTTGCCCGCGGCTTATCGGATGTCCGTGGGTGGCGACACCATTTATTTCCGTGGCGGCACCTACAAAATCACTGACGACCAGGTGATGAAATTCGAGGGAATGTATGCTTATGTGTTTGCACTCGAAAAGGCGGGTACAGCCAATCGACGCACCTGCTATATGGGTTATCCCGGCGAGCGGCCAGTGTTTGATTTCTCTGCCCTGATGCTCGACGGGAAACACCGTTTCGGAGCGTTTTATCTCGGGGCTGACTACCTTCACCTGCGCAACTTCGACATAGTGGGCGTGCCGGTGCGCATCAAGGGACATACCCAGTCGGAATGTGTCAGTGCGCGCAAGGGCTCTTATTGCATTGTTGAGGACATTGCCATGCATGACGGAATGGCGATAGGCTATTACCAGAAGCGCGGTTCGTATAACCTCGTTGTGGATTGCGATGCATACAACAACTACGATGATTATTCCGAAGGTTCCTATGGCGGCAATGTGGATGGTTTCGGGTGTCACGTCTTCGATACTTTCGAGGTGGGCAATGTGTTCAGGAGATGCAGGGCATGGCGCAATTCCGACGACGGTTTCGACCTCATCTCGTGTGCCGCTCCCGTGGAGATAGACAACTGCATGGCTTTCTACAACGGTTATTGTCCTACAGCCAATCCCGAGGACACTGAGACATTCGAGAAAGCAGGCGACGGAAACGGATTCAAGGCAGGAGGATGGGGTATGAACAAAGGTAAGACAAAGTGTCCCGATGTGTGTCCTTCGCATTATATCCACCATTCCATGGCTTACCGGAACAAGGCGCACGGCTTCTACTCCAACCACCATCTTGCGGGCAGCAAGTGGGAGAACAACACCTCGTGGAAGAACCGCTCGAACTATAACATGGTGAACAGGAAAAACACCTACGAGGCCATCGACGTGGCAGGATATGGACATATATTAATAAATAATGTGTCGTGGACATTCACCGACACAATGAACGGCGGACATCTCATCAACTATGACGCCGACATGGGCAAGCTCTCCAACAATTCCTTTGCCCCCGAGGAGACATCGATAGAAGTTTCAGAAGATATGTTTGTGAGCATCGATCCAACTCAGCTTTTCATCAAGCATCTGCCCGACGGGCGTTTGCCGCAGACAGATTTCCTGCGCGGCAAGAAAGGCAGCATACTCGAAGAGCGCAAGATGGGATGGGCATGGTAGGAGAACGTGATATATGAAACTTACACCATATATAAAGAGAAAAACAGATGGCGGCAATGCTGCCATTAATGCCGGCAAGGGCAGGTATATTGAAGTTGAATCTGCATCTGACTTGTATATGCAGTTGGAGGCGGTGTGCGCCGAAGGCAAGTCAATAGCGGAAAAGTATGACATGCTCAGGTTTGTGTTCC
>JBJEAV010000388.1:0-1612 GCA_051869395.1 Prevotella sp. | reverse complement strand
ACTACGGCATCCCCGGAATACGTCTTGCCGAGACCCTCCAGACGGGCTACACCTACAAGACACCTCTAAAGATATACGCGCCCAAGCGCGAGGGCCAGCTCAACATGGCAAACCCCGAGGACGGCTTCGTCGAGGACGAGCTTTATTCCCCCGGGGTGGTGTTCATGGTGAAGCAGGCCAAATACGACAAGAACCACATCCTCACCAGCATAGCGTTCGCGCGCAACCTCTTCGCCCGGCAGGGCATGGTCTCGTCATTGGAGATGCGCCTCAAGCCTGGTTCCGACTTCGAGTCGGTGAAGCAGAGGATGCAGCAAGTGGCGGGAGAGAAGTACCGCGTGCGCGACCGCTTTGAGCAGCAGGAAGACACCTTCAAGATAATGAAGATAGAGAAGCTCATGGCCTACGTTTTCCTTACCTTTATATTAATGGTGGCGTGCTTCAACATCATCGGCAGCATCTCGATGCTCATCATCGACAAGAAGAACGACGTGCTCACACTGCGTAATCTCGGCGCAAGCGACAAGCAGATAGTGCGCGTCTTCCTATTCGAGGGCCGCATGATCTCAGCCATAGGAGCCGTGACGGGCATTCTCGTCGGACTGCTGCTCTGCTGGCTTCAGCAGCGCTACGGCATAGTGGGCCTCGGCCAGAGCAGCGGTTCGTTCGTGGTGGATGCCTATCCCGTGAGCGTGCATCCCGAAGACATCCTCCTCGTCCTCGTCACCGTGATAGCCGTAGGCTGGACCGCCGTGTGGTATCCCGTGAGATACTTCGCCAAGCGCCTGCTCTAACGCTTCGCCCTAAATAACAATGAAATGAGAACGGCCGGCATCGCAAGGATAGCCGGCCGTTGTCATAACGAAAAAGGACATTTTTAATCAAGGTGGAACAGTTCCACCAATGGGATGCTGACGGGCGAGTTGTCGGGGTTAACCTCCATTATGTCGGCCATCATGTCCCACCATTTCTGAGTGATTGGATCAACGTTGGTAGTATCCTGGCTGTTGGTCTCCTTGTCGCATTTCTGCACGGCAAAGAGCAGGTTGGTATCCTTGTCCCAGAAGATGCTGTAGTCGCTAACGCCCTGCTCCTTGATCATCTCCACCAATTCGGGCCAGATGGCTGCATGGCGCCTGGCGTATTCTTCCTCGCAGCCCTTCTTCAGGTACATCTTAAATGCAAATCTCTTCATAATTCCTAATTTTAAGTATTGTTTATTAAAGCCCTGAAAGGGCGACATAGATTAGCACAGGGTGTAAACCCTGTGTATGACGTTTTTTTTATTTTCCCCTCCCCCCCGACGCGCTTTTAGCGCATCGGGGGGAGGGGAGGGAAGGTATGTCCGTAGATAGGGCTTACGCCCTATCCTATGTTATGTCGCCCTAACAGGGCTATACGTAGCTAATTCCTCTAATTCCTAATTTTAAGTATTGTTTATTAAAGCCCTGAAAGGGCGACATAGATTAGCACAGGGTGTAAACCCTGTGTATGACGTTTTTTTTATTTTCCCCTCCCCCCCCGACGCGCTTTTAGCGCGTCGGGGGGAGGGGGGGAGGGAAGGAATGTCCGTAGATAGGGCTTACGCCCTATCCTATGTTATGTCGCCCTT
>JBJEAV010000387.1:0-1612 GCA_051869395.1 Prevotella sp. | reverse complement strand
ATGATTTAGGTGTCAGAAGTCGCCTGTAGCGGCTTTGATATACAGCAAAACTGTCAGCATTGTTCTTTGACAAATGAATATCGTTCAAGATTCGGTTAAAGAATCGGCTCGGCACTTGGGTAGATACCAAATGCGATCAGGTTGTTCCGCTATTTTATCCGTTTACCGGTGCCAATGTTCTGCATTTTTCCAAGCCTCGCGTGTGCCGTAGCAGTTTTGTGAAGTTTAAGGACATAACCTTAAAGCCGAAGAACTGTTTCGTCTTCAGCTTCCTCCTTACCGGCATGCGGTCTACATGATATTTGCGGCGAAGGATAGAGGGAAGTGTTTCTACTCCGTTTCGGATTCTTCCCGCCACCTTCAATGATTCATCATTGTGACGATCCTTACTCTCCTGCGCCCGCTTTATTCCATTGATGGAAAAGGTCAGATATGCAGTTTGTGGTTTAAGGTGAACCAGGCACTCAGTCCGGTGTGGACAATGCTCACATTTCTCTCTGGAGAACGATACCCGGATTGACTGGCTCTGCCAAATATAACTGCTCGCCCTGGGAATGTTCCCTACAGGACATTCCGTCACCGTTCTGCCATCTTCAGACAGCTTGAAATCCAGAAGAATACTTCTTGGCTTTCTTCCGAGAAGTCCGGTGGTGATGATATCGATGTTCTTTTCTGCAGCCTGTTTGCGGACCTCCTTACCGCTGTACCCACCATCGGCGATGATTGTTTGTCGTTCCGCTGCGTTGTCCATCGACTCGATTTCTTCGTTCAGAAAAGAAGAATCACTTCTGGTGTTTACGTCATACTGATAGTCGGTAACGATGGACCCATTCTCGTCAACCGCTTCTGTCAGATTCGCAACGTAGCCGCGATGAGAGCGTCCAGCCTTCAGCCGATAGGTGGCATCCGGATCCGAAGGATTCTGAAGTGATGATGAAGTCATCCCATCCCCTTTTTCCCGGGGGATGTTCTTCCCTTTGTCATCCTTCTTGGTCTGCTCCTGGATTGCTCTCTCAAGCAGCTGGTACTCTTCGGTATCCCCGTAATCCTCCTCACATTTGGGCAGGAGAGCGGCAGCATCATCGATGACCTTCTGAAGACGTATGTTCTGCGGCGTATCACTGTCGTGATAGAGAACCTTGTTGCGGTCATCGGCTTCAGCGTAATGTTCAACGCCGTCTGTGAGATCGACTCTTCCATCGCGGTGGAGCTCTCTGACAAGGTTTGAGAGACAGGTGTAAAGAAGCTCGAGCCTTCCCATCTTTCGGATGTTGGATTCGATCATCATGCTGTCCATGCGTTTCATGTTTGGAGAAATGTTCATGAACTTCCGCATTTCTTCAGAAAGAGAGACAAAGCACGTGTGAATCAGATCTTCCCCAGTGGTGAGTTCATAAGCAGCACACCGCTCCCGGAAACGGCTGAATGTCCTGTCGCTGAAAGGCTGCTCAGCAAAGCTGGTGGTGTGAAGCGCGTACTGATATCGGTAATCAAACTCAACAGACTCCAGCATTTCATCGTCCGTCTGTCCGGTGAAATCCTTCAAAATCAGGGCTCCAACGATCACGTTGATCGGAGCGTTCGGCCTCGAGTTTGTTTTCTCACTGTAAAG
>JBJEAV010000386.1:0-1618 GCA_051869395.1 Prevotella sp. | reverse complement strand
CTGGAGTGGTCATCGGACAGGCTACGGAATACTACACGAGCCATAGCTACAAACCCACGCAGAAAATATCCGAGGCATCGAAGACCGGTCCCGCCACTGTCATCATACAGGGAATCGGCACTGGTATGATCTCCACGATGATACCCGTTGTCACCATCTCTGTGGCAATCATGCTCAGTTATCTCTTTGCCAATGGCTTCGACCTCTCGATGAGTGCCGCAAGCATATCCATGGGACTCTATGGTATTGGCATTGCCGCAGTGGGAATGCTTTCCACACTTGGCATCACACTTGCCACTGATGCCTACGGTCCTATTGCCGACAATGCCGGCGGCAATGCCGAGATGAGCGAATTGGGTGAGGAGGTGCGCCATCGCACCGATGCTCTCGATGCCCTTGGCAACACCACTGCCGCCACCGGCAAGGGCTTTGCCATAGGCAGTGCCGCCCTTACGGCTCTCGCCCTACTCGCCTCATACGTCGAGGAGATAAAGATAGCCATGGTGCGTGCCGTTGAGGAGGGTCAGTCGTTTGTTGATGCCGCAGGCAACATCTTTAATCCTGCCTCTGCCAACATGCTCGACTATATGAATTATTTCCAGGTGAACCTGATGAATCCCAAGGTGCTTGTGGGAGCTTTCATCGGTGGTATGGCTGCCTTCCTCTTCTGCGGTCTCACCATGGGAGCCGTGGGTCGTGCCGCCCAGACGATGGTTGAGGAAGTGCGTCGCCAGTTCCGCGAGATAAAGGGCATACTTGAGGGCAAGGGCACTCCCGACTATGGACGTTGTGTTGAGATAAGCACTCGTTCGGCTCAGAAGGAGATGATATTCCCGAGTCTTCTTGCCATCGCCATTCCCATTGTTGTAGGATTGTTGCTTGGTGTTGCAGGTGTGATGGGCTTGCTTGTCGGCGGACTGACTGCCGGATTCACTCTTGCCGTGTTTATGGCAAATGCCGGTGGAGCATGGGACAATGCCAAGAAGATGGTGGAGGAAGGCAACTTCGGCGGCAAGGGTTCGGAGTGTCATAAGGCCACTATCGTAGGCGACACTGTGGGCGACCCGTTTAAGGACACAAGCGGTCCGTCGCTCAACATCCTCATCAAACTCATGTCGATGGTGAGCATAGTGATGGCAGGTCTTGTGGTTGCCTTCTCCTGACATCAATTTGAACGTTAGTTCTTAATATATCTGAATGGTCATCCACATGCAGAGTGGATGACCATTCTTGTGATGACTGAAAGACCGTTCATGTGATGACTGAAAGTACGTTCTTGTTGTATCAATATCACCGTCCTTGTTATATGTTGCCAGTTAGCAAATGATCTTTTGCTAACTGGCAAAAGATCTTATAAGAGCTACCAAACGAACTTCTGCCTACTAACAAATGACATTCCGGGATAATAGATATAATTATTTTTTCATATTTTCAATAAATTATTTGGATAATCCAATTATATTCTTTATAAGTCTCGATTATGTGGCAGATGACATTGCTGAGACTTTGATAAATTGGGAACGTAACAACGATTAAAAACGAGATGGCAATGGAAAAGCTAATTAAACTTGAGTAAAGAGGATATAATACGAGGGGTTTTTACAAGAAAAGTGAGGGT
>JBJEAV010000385.1:2065-7598 GCA_051869395.1 Prevotella sp. | reverse complement strand
CAGATTTCTCGATGGCCTTGGAATTGACCGACACTACCGAACCGGTAAGGTCGCTACGCTTCATCTTGCCATAACCCACAACAACGACCTCGTCAAGCAACTTGTCGTCCTCAACGAGCGTTACGTCAATCTTGGATTGCTTGCCCACCTTCACTTCCTTGGTTGACATACCAAGGTAAGAGAATGTCAAGACATCTCCGGGTTTCACCTTGATGGTATAATTACCATCGTAATCGGTCACGACACCCGTCGATGACCCTTTCACCTTGACAGTGGCACCTATGACAGGTCCGTCACTGCCGCTGACCGTACCTTTTACGGTATTCGTCTGCGCCTGTGCAGTCAATACTGACATACACAGGAACAAAAGAATCATAACGGTCGAATACACTTTTTTAGTGAACTCCATGTTCTTTTGGTTTTTATTAATACTTAGTTAATTTTTTGGTCTTTATTGCCTTTTATGTGCATTTGCCGCTGCAAAGGTAGGCAAAATTAATATATGTTTCATTTTTATTTGTCGCATTGTAGTTAGTTTTTGTATCATACGGCAAAGTTTTTGTAACAAATGCCGTTATTTGGCGAATTTACCGAAGTAATCGAGGCATACGCTCCGCCATTCCTTGGCATTGTCGAGATGCTTTTGCAGGCGTTCGTCAACCTCTCGATAGCGTTGTTCATCCACATAAGGCTTAAGTTTATGCCATGCCTCAACAAAGGATTCCACCTCTTTCACGCCGCGGTTGTAGTGATACTGCATCTCCTCCCACAGGGTGCGACCGCTCTTCATGCGATAGTCCCAAGCCACGTGGTGGAACCACAAAAGGTACTCATCTGGACAGGTGGCGAGGTTGTCATACTGTCGGCAGAAGGGCTGGCGATACTGGCTGACGGCATTGGTGCCATTGGACGAGCGGTCGAAACCTATGCCGGCACTGTCTGCCTTGTGGTAATACACGGGCTTCCATTCCTCGGGGAAGTGGGGCTGGTTGCCTCCCGGCTCGGGTCCGTAGTGGTGGTCTGCCATAAAGATATGATGCAGACCGAGGGGCATCATGTAATCCACACAGGCCTCATGACTGCGGAGCATGATGTCGAGGGCGGTGGGGAGAAATTCTTCTTTTGTGGGAGTGAAGGTCTGGAGGAGCCATTCCTTGGCTATCGTTTCTGAGGAGAGGGCGGGATTCCATGCAAGGCGACCGTAGGCATACCAGTTGGCCTGTGAGAAATGATGACCGCACCAGTTGGTGTCGTCTCCTATATTTGCCACTCCTGCCACTCCCTTCAGCTTGGAGGGAGAGACGAAGGAGAAGAACTCCTTCCACATCGGGGCGAGATAGACGAGGTGGATGCTCTGACCGAGGTACTCCTGGGTAATCTGAAGTTCCGCCATCATCGGGGTCTTCTTTATCTGGTCGAAGACAGGAGCGTAAGGCTCACGGGGCTGGAAGTCGAGCGGACCGTTCTTTGCCTGCAGGATAACGTTGTCGCGGAAGAGTCCGTCCTCGGGTTGGAACTCAGTGACAGCCTGCTTCACACGGTCCTCACCTTTATGCTTGTTGCCATACACGAAACAACGCCACATCACAATGCCTCCATACGGTTTGAGGGCATCGGCAAGCATATTGGCACCGTCGGCATGAGTGCGGTTGTAGTCACCCGGACCGGGTTGCCCTTCGGAGTTGGCCTTTACGAGGAAACCGCCGAAGTCGGGGATAATGGAATATATCTCCTTCACCTTGTCCTTCCACCACTGTGCCACGTGAGGATTGAGCGGGTCAGCCGTTTCAAGTCCTCCAAGCACCATCGGTGTGGCGAAGTTGACGGACAGATAGGTCTTTATTCCGTATGGACGGAGGATATCCGAGATAGCTTTCACCTTATTTATATATATAGTAGAGAGCATCTGCGGCGATGCGTTCACATTGTTGAGCACCGAACCGTTGATGCCTATGGAGGCGTTGGCACGGGCATATTCGGTGATATGCGCACTCAACGCCGGTGAGCATTGATAACAGGACTTCGCAAGCGAGGCACGTCGTGAGGTTCCCTTCTTGCACTCGGCAATCTCGTCCCAAAGCCAAATACTCTTTCCGGCATATCCCCTCTCTATACTTCCGTCGAGATTATCCCAGTGATTAAGTATTCTGATATCGAAAGCGGGGACATTGTCGCCGGATACCGGTTGTTCACCCGTTTCCTGACGGCGCAGCAGTTCGTATGCGGCATACAGGAGACCTTCAGCCGTGGATGCCGTGACGTCAATGTTTGACGGAGAAACGGCGAGACGGAATCCTCCCGCCTTGAGTCCACACTTGGAGTCGAGGTGCATGCTGACAATCTGTCCACGCCAGTAGTTGCGCAGTTCGTCTTCTGCGATTTTCACGGTGGCATTGGGCTTGCCGTTGAATCTGACAACATCCTTTGCCTTAACGGTTCTCCCGGCACGCAACCACAGTCGCGACCCGTCTTCTGCTCTCGCTTCAAATCCTACAGCGAGCAATACAATTGATAACAGTAGTTTTAGCATAATATTATTGTTTTGGTAAATAATTCTTTCCGTATTCCGTAGGCGACATTCCGAAATGCGCCTTGAACACTGTGGAGAAATGGGTCTGGTTGTTATATCCCACACTGTAAGCCACCTGGGTGACATTTATCTTGCCTTCCTTAAGCAGACGGGCGGCCTGTTCCATACGGATATTGCGCAGGAACTCACTGGTGGTGATTCCCGTGATTTCCTTCATGCGGCGATGTAGCTGCGCCCTGCTCACTCCCACCATCTTGCTCAATGCCTCTACATTAAAGTCGGGGTCGGTGTAGTTCTCGTTGACGACCTTCATCACACGTTTCATGAGCTGGTCGTCATTGCCCTCCACCTTTACACTTTCGACATTCTCCTCCTGCCCTTGGACACCACTGAACTTTCCGCGCAGTCGGCGGACGTTGTCAATGAGATTATCCACCTGTGCCGCAAGTTCCTCAATGTTGAATGGCTTTGCTATATAGGCGTCGGCACCGCGCTTGAGGCCCTCCACCCTATCCTCGACATCCGACTTTGAGGTGAGCAGGATAACCGGAATATCACTCGTATTGACATTCGACTTCAAGGTCTTAAGAAGCGATATGCCATCAAGTCCCGGCATAACGACATCCGAGATGACAAGATCATAATGTTGATCCATAACAGACTTAAGGGCCTGACGGGAGTCAGTCAACGCTGTCACGCGATAACTGCCTGACAACTCATTCCTTATATATTCGGCAATCTCCTCGTCATCATCAACAATCATAATGCGTCCCGACTTTGACGGCTGGCGCTTGCGTACGCCCGACTCAGGCAATAAAGCCTCATCGCTTTCATCTTCAACGATTTGCTCAGGACGGAAATGCCCGTTGCCCAAGGGAAGAACGACGGTGAAACATGCTCCCGACTTGTTGTCGGTGCGGTTGGATGCCTTGATGATTCCTCCGTGCAACATCACAATGGCACGGCTTAGGTTGAGTCCAATTCCGGTGCCCACTGTGTTCAAGTTACGGGAGTTGCTGCCCTGATAGAATCGTTCAAACAGCTTTTCAGTTTTTTCCTCGCCAATCCCCTCTCCGCTGTCGATGACATCGAGTATGGCATTTGGACCGTCAGTCCGCAAGGAGAGAAGTATCTCACCGCCGTCGGGCGTGAACTTAAAGGCATTGGAAAGGAGGTTGGACACCACCTTGTCGAAATGAATACGGTCTATCCATACCATCAGGTTCGGCATATCGGAAGAGAGACGTATGGTGATGCCACGCTGTTCGGCACGGAACTTGTAGAGCACCACATGCTTGCGCACAAACTGCACAAGGTCGGTCTCGGAACAATGCAGGTGCATCTGCTTCTTGTCTATCTTACGTTCGTCGAGTATCTGGTTGACCAACAACAACAAGCGCTGGGCATTACGGTCGATGACATCTATACAGTCCTTGGCTTCAGTCTCGCTGACCATATTCTTAAGTCGCTCCAACGGACTGATAATCAATGTCAGCGGTGACCGAATATCATGCGTGGCATTAATGAGGAACTGCATCTTTGCCTCGTCAAGTTCGGCATGTTTCCTCCTCCGGTAATACATAAAACCAAGAGCCACAGCCAAAAGCAGAAGAAGGAAATATATGAAAAATGCCAATGATGAGGCATACCACGGGTCTTCCACATATAACATAAAGGTCTTCACAGGCGACTCAGCCCCACTGCTTGTTGCCTTTACCTCAAGGCGATATGTGCCGGGCATCATCCTGTTGAAGTAAATGGCATTGGTTCCATCGGGAACAACCTGCCATTTTCCCCCATTTAATCGGTATTCAAATGTAATGTTGTCGGTATTACAGTAGTCAAGCAGCGAGAACTCCATCTTGAATGTGCTTTCGCCGTAAGGAATAGTCCACTGGGAGGCAAGGCAGTCGGTGGCTTCGCCGGAGATGGACATACCGGTGAGAAAGACCTCCCCCAAGGTATCTCCAATCTTTTTCACTTCCGACGGGCGGAATACGGTTATGCCATCGGTAGTGGCAAAACCTATGATGTCCTGCGGTGTATGGAACACAGCACCGAGCCGGTATTCCTTGTCAGTAAGCCCGTTGCCATGGACATAGCTCGTGAGTGTCTTCTTGTCATAGCTATAAAACCATATACCGTTGGCGGTGCTTATCCACAGGTCGCCACGCCAGTCAAACACGAATCCATAAATGTCTATATCAGCCAATGGAGACAATTTATCCATAAGCTGCATCTTGCGCGTCTTCTTATTAAAGCTATATACCCCGGCATTAGTACCTACAATAATCTGCCCGTCAGGGGCTTCGGTTATGGCTGTCACCGAAAGGTCGTCCAGCATAGAGTTCCATCCGTAGGTAGTGAAGCTGACGGTGCGGGGATTGAAACACGACACTCCCTCACTCATTCCTATCCACAGCAAGCCGTCACTGTCATAGAACAACGCCTTTATCCAGGCATTGTTAAGGAATCCCTTACCCCGCTTCTCACCCATGGCGAGTGTGTAGTGAGAGCCTGTGTTTGAGTCATATACACACAGTCCCTTACCGAAATTGGAGATAAACAGCGTACCCTTGCCGTCGTCGGCTATACAGTTGATGCCCCATCCGTTGAGATACAGTTTTTTCTCATACTTACCCGTAGCCACATCCGACAAATAAATGGCATTCTCTGTGGCGAGCCATAGCCTGCCTTTTTTGTCGAAATATACCAACCCTGTACCGGGAGGCGACTGCGGTGTGGCTTTTATCCCGCCATCCATGTCGAAAACGTAAAGACCGTTGTTCTGCACACTGCACCACACATCATTGTCAGTGCCCAATGCTATCGACGATATACTGCTTCCCGTCTTGACATTATGCTTTGACAAGCTCCATGTCACAAAAGGCTCTTTGCCGCAACTGAGCTTGTAAAGTCCACGGTTATAGCAGCTTACCCATATATTATGGGTCTTGTCCTCAATGATGTCATTGACGTTTGACGTGGTGAGTATTCCGTCAT
>JBJEAV010000385.1:0-1965 GCA_051869395.1 Prevotella sp. | reverse complement strand
ACCGGTCCGCAAGGCATGTCGTAATGACGGATGTTGCGCGGCACACAGTTGCTGTCGAGCACATATCGCGAAGCCAGAGAACTATGGCTACTGCGCCACAGTCTCCCTTTTGCGTCGAAGAACAGACGGCTGCAATAATCCTCGTTTGCACCCTGACGGAATTTCCTCTCACGCACTATCCGCTTGCTGCCGTTGCGGATAGTGAACAGGCCATACCCCGCCGTTCCTATAAAGATGTCACCATTATGTTCGACAATGGCATTCACCCTCGGACGCAGGTTCTCGGGAAAGGCATAACGCACGAAGCAGTTGTTGTGATAGTCATATCGGCACAGTCCCTTACTCAGTCCCACCCACAGACTGCCGTCGGAAGAGGCAAACAGAACCGACACATTATTATTAATAATAGAAGTGGTGTCGCCCTGAGAAGTATGATAAGAGGTGAAATTATATCCGTCGAACTTGTTAAGCCCGTATTCGGATCCAATCCATATATAGCCATAGTTGTCCTGACAAACTGATGTCAGCAGACTGCTCGACAGTTTGTCAGAGGTATATAGTTTTCCGGTGTCAGCCCACGAGATTCCCAAAGAAATCACGAAGACTAAAAAGATTGTCACCCATTTCTTCATTTGTCCTTTATCTACTTTTATCTTCCTCTATCTCCCTTTATCTACATCCGAAAGCAAAGAGGCATTATGATTTTGGTGCAAAAATAATCATTTTTTGTTGCATTTCATCATTTTTTCACAAAAAAATGCACAAATGAAACAAATCTAAATGTTTAGGTTACATTTATTGCGCTTTATTCGACAATAATTGTGTAATTTTGCACCGAAATTAAAACAATAGCAAAACATAGAATATGAAACAATTTAATGACAACGCTTCTGCCGAGAAGGGATTCTACAAGCTTTCATGGCTACAGCGTATCGGATTCGGTTCTGGAGACCTGGCTCAAAACCTGATCTTCCAGACTACCTGTATGTATCTGCTTTTCTTCTACACTGACATCTACGGTCTCGATGCCGTTGACGTGTCTGTGATGTTCACCGTGGGTAATATTGCCAATGTTATCTGGGACCCTATCGTGGGTGCCTTGATTGACAAGAACAATCCCCGACTGGGCAAGTATCGTGCCTATCTCGTCTTCGTGGGTATTCCGCTGTCGGGATTTGCCATCCTTTGCTTCTGGAACGGGTTTGCACCGTCACTGCTCTATGCCTACGTGACATATATCGCGATGACCCTGCTCTATACCTTTATTAATGTACCTTACGGAGCACTTAACTCTTCGCTCACCCGCGACACCAACGAGATTACCATCCTCACCTCAGTGCGTATGTTCATGGCTAACTGCGGTGGTCTTGCCGTGGGTTCGGGTCTGCCGCTGCTAATCTCGTATTTTACCAACGAGAAAGCCGACGGTCTTCCCAAGGACCCAGCCGCATGGTTCACAACAATGACCATCTATGCCATCGTGGGACTCGTGCTTCTGCTTTTCTGCTTCTCACAGTGTAAGGAGAAGGTGGTGATGAATGCCGAGGAGAGTGCCAACGTGAAGATCAGTGACCTGTGGATGGAGTTCTTCCACAACCGTCCTCTGCGTGTGATTGCATTCTTCTTCATAACAGCATTTGCAATGATGTCGATAGGCAATGCCGCAGGTGCATACTTCATCAACAGCAACATGCACGGCACATCCGAACAGCTTTCCATATTCATGGGACTCGGTTCTGCTCCCTCGTTTATCTTCATGCCTCTCGTGCCTATGATAAAGAACGCCGTGGGCAAGAAGAACATGTTCTACATCTTCCTCTCGGTGGCTATCATAGGTATGGCTATTCTCTATATCGTTGCGAAGATGGACAATCCAAGTATGACATACGTATATATCGCCCAGTTCATCAAATCCACTGGTGTGATTGTTGCCACGGGATATATGTGGGCACTTGTGCCTGAGGT
>JBJEAV010000384.1:0-1626 GCA_051869395.1 Prevotella sp. | reverse complement strand
TCAGTTCACCACGCTGGCCCCCGCGAGCGAAACGGGAAATAACATTTTTCATCCCTGCGCTACAGATTCGCCTGAAAATAGTTACCTTTGCAGCGGCAAGTAAGTAGGCCATACAATGCAATGGACTTCCGATTCCAATATTCAGTTTGGTTCCGCATACCCGTAGAGTGATAATTGGTCGTAGGAGACCTTATAGGAGACTACATATTCTTAGGAGTATCGGACTTGCCATTTAAAATCATAAGATATGGCAAATAAGGCAGAAAAAGAGAGAACGAAGGATGGCTTGAAGCTGAAGATAGTCAATCCCAATGCGGCAGGCATAGACATCGCCTATGGCGAGATGCAGGTCTGCGTACCCGAGGACCGTGACGGCGAGAACAACCGCTGTTTCGGCAGTTTTACATGCGACTACGAGGAGATTGCCTCATGGCTCAAGGCCTGCGGAATCACCACTGTGGCAATGGAGTCTACAGGCTCCTACTGGGTAGAGCTGTATTTTTTCCTTGAGGAGAAGGGGTTTGATGTGCTGCTGGCCAATGCGAAGGACGTTAAGAACGTCTCTGGCAAGAAGACAGACGAGGCTGATGCTGAGTGGATTATGCTTATGCACAGCTACGGCTTGCTGAAGCCGAGTTTCCATCCAGATGCCGCAGCCCGCAATATCCGTGAGCTTGCCCGCCACCGTGACAACATGCTCCGCAGTGCCGGCAAGGAGATCCAGCACATGCAGAAGTCGCTTGTACTGATGAACATCAAGGTGGATACCGTTATCAGCGACATTCTCGGCAAGTCTGGAAAGGCCATCATAGAGGCCATACTGGCAGGAAATCATGACCCAAAGTCGCTTGCCCAGCTGGCAGATCCTCGCTGCAAGGCCAGCAAGGAAACGATAGAGAAGTCGCTTGAGGGCACCTGGGATGCCGTCCACCTGTTTGAGTTGAAGCAGTCGTATGACCTGTACAAGTATATCCATACTCAGATAGCCGACTGCGAGGCAGAGATGGACAGGTTGTTAAGCGACTATACGGACGGATGCGGTACTGACATGGATACCTACAAACCGACGAATAAGCGGGTAGCCAAGAAGAATGCCATATCATTTGATGCTGAAAGGCACGCTTTCTCCATGTGGGGTGTGAATGTCATGGAGATGTCAGGCATGAGCCTTGGAGCATTAACCGTCCTGATGGGCGAACTCGGATGTGGCTTCGCAGAGAAGTTCCCATCCGCAAAAAGCTTCTGTAGATGGTGCAACCTCGTTCCGAACAACAAAATCTCCGGCGGGAAGCTACTGTCAAGCAAAGTGCCCAAACAGAAGAACAGGGTCGGACAGGCCTTCAGGCAGTGTGCAAACTCCGTAAAGAGTGTCAAGACAGGTCTTGGCGTGTTCTTCCGTAGACAGAAGTCCAAGGGAGGCCATCTTCAGGCCATTGTCGCCACGGCAAACAAGATGGCGAGGATATTCTACACCATGGTTGTAACCAAGAAGCCATTTGACGAGGCCAAGGTCGGACTTGACGAAAAAACTCTGCTACAAAGAAGAATCGCCATTGCACAGAAAAATCTCGAAAAGCTAAATCTCAGGCTCTCTGTAGCGCAGGGATGATAAATGTTATATAGGAG
>JBJEAV010000383.1:2091-7625 GCA_051869395.1 Prevotella sp. | reverse complement strand
AGATATTTAGTTCCCTCGTATTCGAGTTCTGTTCCGGCATACTTGCCATAGAGCACTGTGTCGCCTTCCTTGAGGATCATCTCCTCGTCCTTGGTGCCGTTGCCTGCTGCAACTACCTTGCCGCGGAGTGGTTTTTCCTTTGCTGTGTCGGGGATGATGATGCCGCCGACCTTCTCTTCTGCTGGTGCAGGGAGTATAAGAACTCTGTCTGCCAATGGTTTGATGTTCATAATCTTTTATATTTTTAATGTTATACTTTAATGTTATATTCTCGCCGCCGATGCACCTGTGGTGCTAAAACGGTTCATCCTCCCAATGGCGAAAACCGTGCCAAAGGGAGGATGAAGTGACAAACTTGTCAATCGACTGACAAATTGTCATTAAGTGTTATTTGTTGTTCTTCATTATCTTCTTCTCGCCAATGATATATACACCATTGCCGTCTGCCTCCTTGACTTTCTGACCGCCAAGGTTATAAACGTCTGAAGATGATGCTGAACCGTCGCTGATGCCCCGGATGGCTGTGGGAGTGCCGAAGGTCATGCGGAACGGAGACTTGGCAGTGCCAAGGGCATCCGACTTGAACTCGGTTTGCTCCTTGATGTCAATGAACTTTCCGCTGGCGTTCTCGATAGCCACGAAGCGCACCTGCTCTGAGGCCACGTTGCCACCATGGACGGTGAGGAAGATCTTGCCGTTGACATACTTGCCGATACCCCTACATTCCTCGCCCACGAAGGCTCCCACGGTGTAGGCTCCGTCGATGGCGGGAGTATTGCCGTCATATACCTCAGCCACGATGCACATCAGGCTCGGGTGGGCGTGAACGTCCACTTCCCATGGGGTGTAGTCAGGCTCTACAACCTTGCTTGCGGCAGGCTTGGATTCGCACAGACGAACATTATTATAATAGAACGACTTATTGGATGCCGACTTATACTGATAGCCCTGTCCGGGAACCATCGTGGTGATGTCGCCGTTCCATGCTCCGTTCGTGTAAGTTGAGAATCCGTTAGCGAGGTTGCTGATGATGTCGCCTTCCTCAGCCTTCAGGTTGGCAAGAGCGTCGGCGAGAGTCATCTCCTTGTCGAGAGGATAGCCAATCCAGTTCCATCCCTTGTTGAGGACGATGGCGTCGTGCTTGGGATTGAAGATGTCGCCTTCGAGAGTAATATCGGCGGAACCATCGGTGAACACCTTCAGCGACTGTGCCGCTGAGATGTCGCTAATCTTGCCTGTCCAACCGATAACGGGGTCACGATACATTTCCTCAATTTGGCTCAGGATTCGGACAATGTTATCAGGCAGGGTGAAGTTGTCTGCCTTGATGGCAATGCCGAAGATATGCGACGACCAGTTCCAACCCTTGCTCTCATTCAGGATGAATTCCTGCTTGAGCGGTTTGAAGATTACTTCCACCTCAACGTCATCAACCTCGTCGGTGAGCGTGTAGTTGAGCACGTCGTTTGACTCAGAGTAGTCAGTGCCGTTGATGGTCCACTTGTCGATGATGTAGCCGTTGCTTGGCACGGCAACCCATCTTACGGTCTCGTTGGAGTTGTATGTGCCCTCGGCAGAACCTGCTATCATTCCGTTTTCAGGATTCTTCACTGTTACCTTGTGAGTCACAGGAGTGAAGTAAGCACGTATGGCGGCATCTCCTGCTACTGTGTAGTTGAGAGCCTTTCCGTTGTCTTCGAGGATTGCATTATCATCCACGCGCTCGCCGTTGACAGTCCAGTATGCAAAGCGATAACCGCTGTTTGCCTTGGCTGTGAGTTTGAGTGCGCCGTGGTCATACTCGCCGCTCTCCTTGTCGATGGTTCCGTATGTGTTCTCGGGAGCCACTGCGATGTCGAGCTTGCCCTTGACGGCGAACTCCTCGTTCCATACGATAGAGTCGGAGCCTTCGCCGTTGGTCTTCGACACCTTTTCCTTCAGCTTGTCGAGCTGAACGGTGAAGGTGTGCTTGCCGGGAGTTGCTGTAACGTTCTCCAAACTTACGGTGAAGTCCTGATAAGATGTTTTGTCAAGTACATTGTCACCGATGCTTTGTACCTCGCCGTCGATGGCGAGAGAAACATACTGGAGATAGAGACTGCGGATTTCCTTGTTGAATTCCACTCTTACCTTCTTCGCAGGTTCTTTCAATGTGGATGCTGTGATATCCTTGCCATCGGCATCGAGCAGATGGAAGGCTGTCACCTTCAGCTTGTCGCCCGGGCGAGCCTCGAATGTGAGGGTATATGTCTCGCTTGTGCCACTGATATTGTCAGCGAAGTGGAGGAGGTTCTCGTTGAGCATTGAGTAGTCGATACCTACAGTGCAGTCGGTCTGCCAGAAGTTGGCGGCTGACACTGTTGCTCCGTCGCTCTTTCTTACCACCTTGGTCAGCATCATCACTCCGTTGGTCGGGTCGGTGATTTCTCCATAAACCCATCCCGCAGCCTTGGCATTGAGAGTTAGGGTATATATGCCGCTCGAACCTGTGACAGAGCAGTCTTCAGATACATTTTCCACTGGTGTCAGTTCGTTGGAGTCGGCGGTGATGATAGCATCCGGCAGTCGCTCCTCGTCGTCATCCGTGTTGACGAGATAGCAGTTGCCCTGTGCCAATGCCGCAATGGTGTATTCGATGTTTGCTGCATTTTCACCTTCATCTTCTGAGTCAGATGCTGTAGCGTCGTGAGTGGAGCGGACACTGCGAACGAGTTCGTATATTCCGTCGATGCTTACCTCCATGTTGCCTCCGTCATAACTTACGTTGGTCGATTCGGCAATCTTGCTTATGTCGGCCACGTGGGCAGAGTCATTTGAGTTATACATCCAGTGGAAGATGCTGCTTGCCTCTGGCTCAATGCCACTTGTAGCCGCTGCGGTGAAGTCGTAGAATCCGGCCTCGCTGTCGCGGTCGGAGTAGAGCAGGTTGTATGCCACAGCCTTGCCGTCGATATTCGACAACAAGCTGAAGTCTGAGTTCATCACGGTGACGGTGTCAACCTTGGCTGAACCGATGTTGCGCACCTTCATCACCAACTCGGCAGGATGGTTTGCACCGATGAAGTCTCTCTGCACGAGATATGTCAGTGCCACCTTGCCTACTGGATTGACCGTCAGTGAGAGGTAAGGCATCATCGCCGTGCTCTGGATGCCTCCCCAGAAGTAAGCCAACTGACCTCCGAGAAGTATGTCGATAGCACCGTCGGCGGCGATAGTCTCCTCTGGAGTGAACTGGAGCTTGATTTCCGTCTCGCTCTTTGCCGCAACGGTGGTTGTGCCGTCAGAGGTGAATGTCACCTTGTCGGTGAGGTCCTGCTCTTCGGTTTCCTTGTCCCATGCGTTGTGGATAAAGCGAACCTTCGTCATCTCCCTGTCACTGTTGTTGGTGATTTTGAGGGTGGCATTTACAGGCTGTCCAGCCTTTATCTTAGACACATCCTCGAAGGTGAGGGTGAAATATCCGCCTACGGTAGGCAGATAGCTTCCTGCCTCCTTGGTGTCGTCGCCCTCGGCGAGGTTCTCTGATTCATACTTGTCACCGCCGTCTTCCACTTCATCTCCCTTTTCCGGGTCGGGAATGATGGGCGATGGCTCTGGCTTCTCTGGATTCTCTGGCTGAACTGCCACCTTGCCTACGAGATGCTGCCAGATGTCGCTTTCGTAAAGCAACTGCTCGGCAACGTTGAAGCCGTAGGTCATCTTCATGGATGCGATGATGCGGCGCTTCATGTTCTCGGGACAGGTATAAGATACGTTAAGCACATAACTCTCGCCAGGGTTGAGCATGGCGGGATAGCCGTTGGTGGCGTTGATGCTTACTCCTTCGAGATTGCTTGGGAAGTAGAGGATGGGGGCTACGGCTGTATAGCTGCCCACGTTGGTCAGCACGATGTTGGTGGTGCCGTTGATATCCTCGAATGCGTTGTCCTCGAATGTCGGTATCACGATAGCCTGTGGGGCATTCTTGTCGATGTCAACCATTGACACCATGGTATAGGTGTTGTCCTCGAGGTTCTGGGTTGTCACGAAGTTGGCGAGCACGGCTCTGTAGGGCAGTGTGAAACTGAGCGACTTGTTCTCGCCGGGACCTACGTTGACGGTCTTGGCTACTGCCACGTGGCGCAGTCCCTGTACGCTCACCTCGTATGAGCCTTCGGTCATTCTCTCGCAATTCCATGAGCCTTGCTGGTTCATCATGCCGGTGAACACCACCTTGCCTGTGCGTGTGTTCTTCACCTTCACGATAGCTCCGGCAACCTTTGAGAAGTCGTTGTTGGCAAGGGCATAGACATCATTTGCCGTTACGGTGAGATTAGAGTATTCATCACCTGTTACGGTTACGTTCACCTTGGCTGTCCTTGCCACACCGTTCTCTGATGTTACGTTTATCTGAGAAGTATATGTGCGACCAGAGTGCATGTCGCTCTGGCAGGTGAGTTGCAGTCTGATGGTGTTGCTCTCTCCTGGCTGCAGTGAGGGCAGTTCCTCAGGAGCCAGCGATGTGAGCCACTTGACATCCGACGGGATGTTGATGGTCATCTTGCCCGATTCCTTCAGTCCGTAGTTGGTTATCTTCACATCCACCGTTCTGCTTGAATTGATGAGCACGGTGGTGGTGAGCGGCGAAGGATTGATGCTGATGTTTGCACTTGTGGCGCGGCAGAGGTAGCGGTAGGGCAGGCCTACGCTCACACCTTCGGCACATGCTGCCTTCACGGTGAAACTCTCATAGCTTGTCGTTGCCATAGCCACAGTGGGGTTGATGGTGTAGGAAACGTCAACATAGCTTCTTGCGGCGATGGTTGACGGAACAGTGCCGAGAGTGAGCTTGCAGCCGTAGGGCAGGGTTGTATTTGAGAGTGTGATACCGCTGACGGGCTTGCCTGAGAGGTTGCGTATGCGCAGGGTGCCGGTCTTGGTATAGTCAACGTCGCATGTCAGGGTTGTGGATGACAGGTCGCTGATGCTCATGTTATACACATTCACCTGGACGGTCTTTGCTGCTTCTGTCTGTCCTATGGCAGTAGCCTCCACCTTCATCTCGCCGTAAGCCGAGCGGTCAACGAGCACAGAAGCTGAGAAGTTGCCGGCAGCGTCAATCTTCGTGTCGGTATAGCTGTTCTGTCCGCCGCTTGATGTGTTGGCAGGAGCCATTCTCACCCTCACGGTCTGTCCGTTCAGCTTGCCTTCCATCTTGCCCACCACCTGAACGTATTCACCGGGCAGGTAGTCTTCCTTGTCGGTTCTGATTTCCTTCACGGCAAACGGAGCGGCTATATAAACCTGTTCAAATACCTTGACTATGTTGTTGCCAGTTGAGAATTCATTGACGGCATTGTCGCTGTTGACTACGGCATAGAGATAGCGTGTGCCCACGATATTCGGAACGGCTGTCGTGAACGATACTGTGGTCTCTTCGCCTGCGGCAAGTTCACGTCCCACGGTTGTGGAATAAAGCGGAGTGCTTGTCACGTATCTTCCGAGGCTGCTCGATGTAGCGAAGTAGAAGTCGATCTTGCAGTCGGCTGGCAGTG
>JBJEAV010000383.1:0-1991 GCA_051869395.1 Prevotella sp. | reverse complement strand
GTGACGTCAGATGCTGCGGAAGAGAGATTTACAACGAGGTCTCCCGTTGCTGAGGCTACGTATCTCGTCACAGTCACAGTCACGCTTCCGCCCTCGGCAATGCTTGCGCTGCGTGAGGTGAGTGCCAAGTATGGCGACTCGTCATCCACTACGGTGAGGCTTGCCGTGGAGTAAGCCTTGTCCGAAGAAGGAGCATACTGGTTGTCGGCTTCGATGAATGCCTCGGCGATTATGTTGCAAGTGCGAGTGCCGTCAACTGCGGTATTGTCTGTTACTCCAAGATTGACCTCCACACCGCTTTCTCCGGCAGGAATTTCCACCACGGTGCTTCCTGCGAATACCTCGCTGCGGTTTGTCCTGATTCTTACCTTCATCGGATTGGTGTTGTTGCCTCCGCTTCGGCTAATCCAAGCAGTGGTTGCGGCATTGCCGGCATTCTCGCTGATTACAGACGGGGAGAGGGTCAGCTTGAGAGTAGGACGGTCGTTGTCCTTCAGGGTTAGATAAGCGTTTGCCGTCTGATAGTCAGTGGCTGACACTGAGAATCTCACGCTCTTGTCCAACTGCACAGCATCGTCGTCGATAGATGATATATAGATCGTCTTGGTGCTTTCGCCTGGGGCAAAGGTGATGGCAGATATTGCATCAAATCTTGCAACGTCACTGCAAGCCACGTTGAGGGTAAGTTCATCTGTGAGTTCACCGCCTCGTGTGATAGTGAGAGTTGTTTTATCCCCCTCTGTTATTTCCGTCTGAGTCAATGTAAGGGTCAGCGGATTTCTGTCGTTGTCAATACGATTGAGATGTATGGTCTTGCCTTCATATCCGTGGGCGGCATTGACAGTGATGTCGCCTTCCTTGGCTCTTACTATATCATCGTTAACAGAGTAAATACGGAACGAAACCGATGTAGAACCTTTGGGTATGGTGACTGTAGCAGGCAGGATATTGTTGTTGCCGCTGCCTTTGCAGAAGAGATTTGCAACAGACGATGACACTGTATAGCTTTCGCTTACGCTCCAGTCGCCAGAGCGTGTGAGTGTGAGGGTGGCATATCCGTAGCTGCTTCCCTCATACACCTCGGTGCGGTTAGATGAGAGATAGAGCAGTTTATTCACGTTTGTTGTGCCCTCGGAATATCCTGAGTTGTTGCCTTGGTATGCTATAAGCTCGCCGCAACCGGATGCAGGAGTGATTTCCACATACGTCTTGCATTCTCCGTCGATGTGCATCGCAGAGGGCAGGATGGTGGTGAAGGTCATCGCTTTGCTTGCTCCGCCGGCGAGGGTCTCGCCATTGCTCTGTGTGCCGATGTATGTCCTAACGCCTGTGGCTTCGTTTTCCATATACAACTTGGCTGTCCAACCGGCCTTGGTGGCTCCGTCTCCCTGGTTTCTCACAGTGTAGTTGAACGTAGCTTTTTCACCAGGAGTCACCGATGTCATATCGGGAGAAACTGATATTTTCTCCACAATGAGGTCGGGCAGGTCTTCTGTGCTCACCGTGAATGTACTCTCGCTGCTCGTCTCAGTGGCAACGTTCTTACCCGCGTTGTTGGCGAGAACGATGTTGCTGATTTTGATAGGGTAGGGCTTTGCTGTATTTCCGTCGTCGTAGGGATTCATTGGAATACGCAGCAGGATGCCGGAGTTACCCTTTAGCTTCTTGTTTTCCATAGAGGTGAGCATCACGGTGATGGTCTTGCCGCTGACGCTCGAAGACACTGCATGTCCGTTGGAGCGGTTAGTCATTGTCACCACACCGTCTGCCGGAATGTTGAATGGCAGGGTGACGTCAAACTGTGCCGCCACGATGTCATCAGAATTGTCGAGGTAAACCGGAATGTTCACGGTGCCCCCAACCTTGCCGACCACCGGCTCGATATAAAGCCTGTTGTCGGCCCTTGTCTCCGTGGTCAGTCCTCCCGCAATCGTCATCAACACAAGTGCGATGAGGCTCATGACTCTGAGACATGATGAGTTTTTAAATCT
>JBJEAV010000382.1:0-1633 GCA_051869395.1 Prevotella sp. | reverse complement strand
CCGCATTTGGTTCACGCCACGTGATTAAAAGGGAACAGAGTGAGAATCTCTGACAGTCCCGCTGCTGTAGATTGCCTTTATACGGCTGGAATACATAAATGTCACTGACACGCAACGTTCGGGAAGACATTCCAGTTTGGCAAAAGTCAGAAGACCTGCCGATGCTATGGTTTTTCCGCCCTCGTGGGATAGGGCTTGAAAGAAGACATTATACAATGATTGCACTTAAGAGACTCGCGACGGGAATTGTCGCCATTTTCTGTATGACCGCTGCTGCAGCACAAGATTCGCTGCGCACACATACGATTGAGGATGTGGTGGTTACGGCAAACAAGAGCCGCACTGCCAACGTCTTCTCCACTATTCCCGTGCAGTCATTCAGCGGTGAGGACATCCGGCTTATGGGCCTTCAGAACATTGCCGACGCAGTGAAGAAATTCGCAGGTACTTCGGTAAAGGACTACGGAGGCATTGGCGGTATGAAGACAGTGTCGGTGCGCAATCTCGGTGCCCAGCACACAGCCGTGAGCTACGACGGCATTGTGGTGAGCAACACCCAGGCAGGACAGATAGACATCGGACGGTTCTCACTTGACAATGTCAGCTTGCTCTCTATGGCAATAGGACAGGGCAGCGACATGCTACAGTCGGCACGCCACTATGCCTCGGCTGCCGTGATGGGCATCATGACCGAACAACCTTTGCTCTCTGACAAGTCATCGCTATGGAGAATAGGACTCTCGGGAGGTTCGTGGGGGCAGATTAATCCCAAGTTTCGCCTATGGCAAAGACTGTCTGAATCCACCGCCATGTCATTAAATGCCGACTATATGCGTGCCGACGGCAATTATCCCTATACCTTGGTCAACGGTATGGAATCCACTCGTGAGCGCAGAACTAACTCGGGCATCAGCCAATGGCATGTGGAAGGAAATATCAACACATTGTTTGCCGACAGCTCAAGACTCGACTTTAAAGCATATTACTATCGTTCGAGCCGCGGACTGCCAGGATCTGTAATATTATACAACAACCAGAGCAACGAACATCTGTGGGATGAGAACCTCTTCGCCCAGGCTATATATAATAAAAGGTGGAACAAGCAATGGCAATGGGTGGCAAGGGCAAAATACACCCACTCGTGGAACAAATACGAGGACTACAACATCAAATACACAGATGGCAGGAAGGAAGAACGGAACAGTCAGGACGAATATTATGCCTCGGCTACACTCAACTGGATGCCAATCAAATGGCTGAGCATGTCATTGGCAGAGGATGCCTCGTTAAACAAACTGCACACCAACGTCAACGGCAACCCTAATCCTCTGAGATTCACATCGCTGACAGCCTTGGCTGCAAAACTGCGCATCGGACGGCTCACAGCAGATGGAAACCTTGTAATGACTTATGCTACAGAAAGCCTCACAGAGAGCGAGAAATACTCGCTGAAAACTCCTGAAGACAGGAAGCACCTCACGCCATCGCTGTCGCTCAGTTGGCGCATATTGCCCGAAGAAGCCTTGTATCTCAGGGCTTTGTATAAATCCACATTCCGTATGCCTACGTTCAACGACCTGTATTACCTGCAAATAGGCAACACCTCGTTGCGACCCGAAAAAGCCCACGAATA
>JBJEAV010000381.1:0-1633 GCA_051869395.1 Prevotella sp. | reverse complement strand
AACAACACGCAGGTAGATTATACAGCATACGGGACTGGATATCAACTATGCCTGCCCATGGACACAGAAATAAATATCCCGAAGGACGATCCGGTGAGATTACTCAGCGCAATCATTGAAAGGATGAATTTGGAAGCGTTGTTTGCGACCTACTCCCAGAACGGGAGAATCGAGTATGATCCCCGGCGCCTGCTGAAGATATGCATATACGGGTACACCAGACACATCATCAGCTCACGGAATCTTGAGCAGGCGTGTCAGGAGAACACCAAGTTTATGTATCTGTTGGAAGGAGCCGCTGCTCCGGATCACAACACCATAGCAAGATTTCGAGTCCAGCATTTTGCGGTGTGCCAGGATCAGATGCAGCAGGAAATGGTGCGGGTACTCATGGAACTGGGTGAGATCTCCTTTGCACAGTCGGCAGTATTCATTGATGGTACAAAGATCGAATCTGTCGGAAACCGCTATCAGTTTGTGTGGAAAAAGAGCGTGGAAAAGAATTACCAGAAGCTCCAGGCAACGATGGCAGAGAAGCTGCCCGAAATGCTGAAGTCGGTTGGGCTTCGCTGCTATGTGGACGGAGAGATAAAGCTAAAGCAGCTGAAAGGGATTCGGAAGCGGCTGTGTGCCCGCATGAAGCAGGACGGCATCGAAAAGGTGAACGGAAAAGGCAAGCGAAAGTCAACCGCTCAGAAGGTTCTCGAACAGATCGAGGAATGGATGCGCCGGATCACAGATTATTTGAAAAAGATCCGAATTTGCGGAAACCGGAGCAGCTATTGCAAAACAGACACCGAGGCCACCTTTATGCGTATGAAGGAAGATCATATGTGCAACGGGCAGTTGAAGCCTGGCTACAATGTGAATGTAGCCACGGTCAGCGAATATGTTGTTGGCACATATGTTTCTGCCGACCGGACAGATACAAAAACCACGATTCCGTTTATGGAAAAATTGGACAGCGTATATCCGGTGCAGCGGGTGGTCTATGATTCTGGGTATGAGAGCGAGGAAGCCTACCGTTACTTTGATGAACATCCCCAGATAGATCTGTACGTCAAGCCAGCCAACTATGAGCAGAAAAAGCACAAGAAATACAAGACAGACATCAGCCGCAGAGAGAATATGGCATACGACCCGGAAACGGATACTTATGCCTGTTCCCAGGGCAAGCTGCTCCGCAAGACAGGCATACGCAATGTCAAGACCTCCACGGGCTATGTCAGTGAGAAGACAATTTACGAGTGTGCCGATTGTGCCGGCTGCCCCTGCAAGGAGAAGTGCATCCGTTCAAAAAGCAAAGTGCCCCTGGAAGAACGGAGCAAGCACCTGGAGGTATCCAAATATTTTGCCGCTCAGCGCCAGGCGATGGAGCAGAAGATTTCCACAGAGGAAGGAAAGCAGCTTCGCATGAACCGTTCGATCCAGGCGGAGGGTGTGTTTGCCTACACGAAAACCGACCTTCAGTTCCGTCGTTTCATGCTTCGGGGAACAGAAAAGGTCGGTGCGGAATGGAGTCTGCTGGCGATGGCATATAACATTCTGCGGATGCACCACAAAGCGCAAAACGGGCGGTTGGGAACCCACCTGTTTGCAACGAAGGAAAGCTGAAATAGTTTTCCACAGGTTT
>JBJEAV010000380.1:0-7652 GCA_051869395.1 Prevotella sp. | reverse complement strand
GACTGGGAGCCATGGTCTATGGCGGTGTGGAGAGCGACACCATCCAGCTCAATGAAGACACGTTTTGGAGCGGGTCGCCCTACAACAATGTCAACCCGAAGGCTCTTGCCGCACTGCCTGAGATACGCAAGGCTCTCGACCGTGGCGACTACAAGACTGCGCAGATGCTATCCATGCACAATATCACAGCCGACAGAAGCATCACGGGACACGGCATGATGTATGAGTCGGTGGGAAACCTCGTGCTGACATTCCCCCACAGGCAGTCATCCAACTATCGCCGTCAGTTGAGCCTCGATGATGCCGTGGCAACCACGACCTACCGCACGCAAGGCGTAGGCTATGAACGTCAGGCGATAACGTCGCTTACCGACGATGTGACCCTTGTCAAGCTGAAGGCGGACAAGAAAGGCAAGCTCGACTTCAACGTGTCGTTTGTGGGTCCGCTGAAGAAGCAGAGAGTGACAGCCGTGGTGCATCAGGCAGGACACGACATGCTGCGCGTGTTCAGCCATCCCACAGAGACCAATGCCGAGAACGTGCCTAACGCCCTGCATTGCGTCACCTATATCAAGGTCATACCGACAGGCGGAAGCGTGACGGGAAATAACGGCAAGGTGAGCGTAAAGGGTGCTGACGAGGCATTGCTCGTCATCAGTTCCGCCACAAACTTCCTGCGTTATGACTGCGTAACGGGCGATGCCGAGGCAAAGGCTCTCAGCCTGCTCAACAGCTACTTGGCAAAGGGGGAACCGTTTGCACTGTCGATGGGCAGCCACACTGCACGCTACAAGGAACAGTTTTGCAGGGTGACACTCGACTTGGGACACAACCCCTCACAGGAGAAGAAGCCCACAGACGTTCGCATAAAGGAGTTCTCTCAGACTAAAGACCCTGGACTTGCCGCCACCTACTTCCAGTTTGGCCGCTACCTGCTCATCAGTTCGTCGCAGAAAGGCACACAGCCGGCTAACCTGCAGGGAATATGGAATCCCGACGCCGACCAATATCCGGCATGGGACTCGAAGTACACCACAAACATCAATGTGGAGATGAACTACTGGCCTGCTGAGGTGACAAACCTCTCCGAGTGTCATTTCCCGTTCCTACAGATGGTAAGCGACGTGAGCGTGACGGGGCGCCGTTCCGCACGTGAGATGTATGGTGCGAGAGGCTGGACGCTGCACCACAACACCGACCTGTGGCGTTCGACAGGCAGTGTGGATTATCACTCTTGCTCCATTTGGCCCACCTGTAACGCATGGTTCTGCTCCCACCTTTGGGAACACTATCTATATACTGGCGATAAGGATTTCCTGCGCGACTTTGCCTATCCCGTCATGGCTGAGGCATCACGTTTCTATCAGGACTTCCTCGTAAGAGAGCCTAAGACAGGCTATCTCGTGGCATCGCCGTCGCACTCGCCAGAGAACCATCCCGGAATGAAGAAATATTTCGATGAGAAATTCCAGAAAGAGTCTGCACCTGCAGTCTTTGCCGGAGTGGCTATGGACAACCAGATGATCTATGACCTGCTATATTCCACCCGCTTGGCTGCTGATGCACTTGGTGTTGACCGTGACTTTGCCGACAGTCTCGATGCCATAAGACAGCAGTTGCCCCCTATGTTAGTGGGCAAATACGGTCAGGTGCAGGAATGGCTTGAGGACTGGGACTACGAGAAGTCAGGACATCGTCATCTCTCTCATCTCTGGTGTCTGTATCCCGGTCGTCAGGTGTCACCATACAGCAATCCCGATGCCATGGCGGCAGCATGCAAGTCGCTCGTAGGCAGAGGCGATGCCTCACGTGGATGGTCAATGGGATGGAAGGTGTGCCTGTGGGCACGTATGCTCGACGGCAACCATGCCTACAAACTCATTGAGAACCAGCTGAAGCTCAAGGCCCCGACAGCTACCATACGCGACCAGGACGGCGGAACATACGCCAATATGTTCGACTCCCATCCTCCTTTCCAGATTGACGGTAACTTTGGTTGTTGTGCCGGTATAGCAGAAATGCTGATGCAAAGCCACGATGGAGCCATGCACCTGTTGCCAGCTTTGCCTGACGTGTGGAAGTCGGGAACGGTGAAGGGATTGAAGGCTCGTGGCGGCTTTGAGGTTGTAGATATGACATGGAATAACGGGAAAGTAGTGAAGCTGACAGTGCGCTCCACGCTTGGCGGCAACCTGCGTCTGCGTTCGGCAGTGCGCCTCAAGGGCAAGGGATTGAAGACGGCAAAGGACAAGAATGTCAATCCGCTGATGCAGACTTATGACATCCCCGCCCCGAAAGTGAGCGATCCGTCGAAGTTGGTTCACGTAAAGCTTAATCCCACCTATCTCTACGACATAGAGACAAAGGCAGGCGAAGTCTATTCCTTTGAAGCTAAATAGTCCTTGGGCAGGCAGCCCGTGAGCTTCTTGAAGCAGCGGCTGAAATATTTGGGGTCGGAGAAACCGCACTGATATGCAACCTCGGAAATACGGATGCCCTTCTCGGCAAGGAGTTCCTTGGCATGGTTGATGCGCATATTGAGAAGGTAGTTGTTGGGCGAACTGTCGAAGATTTTCTTCATACGCACGAAGAGGAGCGTGCGGCTGACGTTCATCTCCTTGGCCAAGTCAATGACAGAAAGGTCGGCGTTGCCTATATTCTGTTCCACGTATGCCTTCAGTCGTTCGCCGAAAGCCTTGTCATCGGCACTCAACCCCGGTGTGGTTTCTTGCTTGATTTCCCTTACACTCTCAGTGATGGGCAGCAGTTCTTTGAGCTGTGCGCCCATCACTGCTATTTGTTCCTTGCTTGTGAGTTGCACGTCGCGCAGCTCGCGCTTCAGGTTCCTGACATATCTGACAGTTCCAATCACTATTGCCGACACAAATACGAGCAGTCCGCCATAAAGCATCCATGCCCATGGCGTCTCGTTGAAGTTGGCGGCACGATGGAGTATGACAGTCTGTTCGTTTTCCACCCATACGCCGTCTCCGTTGGTTGACTTGACATGCAGTTTGTAGGTGCCGGGGGCGAGCCCGACGTAGTTCAGTTCGTTCTGGCGTGTGTAGCGCCATGTTGAGTCTATGCCGTCCATGCGATAGGCATAGACAATCTCCTCGTTTTTCTCAAAGTCGAGTGCGGCAAAGTGTATGCTGAAGTTACGCTCGTCGGTGCCAAGGTTCACCTCACGTTCGCAGTCGAAGACTATGGGTGGGCAATAACGGCTTTTTTCCATCTGCTTGGGACTGAGTGTCATTGTGCCCGCAGTAGTGCCTATTACCACGCTTCCGTCTGCAAGCAGTGCCGGTGTTGTCTCGGTGAAGAAGTTGCATTTGTCTGTGAGCAGGTTCCAGTAGTTGGTGGCGAGTCCCGTCTTTGTGTTCAGCAGACTTATCGACCCCGCCGACACTATCCAGAGGTTTCCCGCAAGGTCTTCCGCCAATGTCTGTATCATATCCGACGATATTCCCTCGTTGACGGAGTGGTGCTTGAAGCGTATGCTGTCGCAGAGCAGTTTAGGCGACACTATCTCGTCGGTGCCGCCTCCCGACGTGGCGAGGAAGATACCGCCATTCTTCATCTGCAGGATTTCCGTCACATAATTGCTGCTTATGCTGTTCTGGTTGTCGGGCGAACGGCGATTGACGTGGAATCTGATGTTCTCGTAGTTGTCATCGATGACAAATGTGTATAGTCCGTCGTTGGAGCCGAGCAGCACCGTGCCGTCTTTGCTTATTCTTATGCAACGGCTTTTCTTTCCGGTCTTTGGGTATTGCTTAAGTCTGTTGCCGGAATTTATGAATCGCATGGAGCCGTCGGCTTGCGGCAGTCCGATGTTCAGTCCTCCCCCGTAGGTGGCGAGGAGCAGTCGGTGGTGCGAGTCTTCCACTATACTATAGATATTGTCACAATTAAGGCTGTAGGCATTTCTTGTTTCTGGCATGAAATGTGTCAGTGAGTATTTCGAGCCAACGGGTGTCAGTCGGAACAGTCCTCCCGGTTTGCATCCTATCCAGATGTTTCCTCTGCTGTCCTCATATATATAGTATGCCGCATGGCCGAAACAACGTCGGCTTTGGCTCAGGTTTCCCTTGGAGTCGAGCCAGCTGATGGTCCCGTTCACGTTTCTTACGCTGATGTAGCCTTGCTTGTCTGCCACCCACAGTTTTCCTTTTCCGTCGGCAAACAATGCGCTTGTCACTTCCTCGTTTTCGCCGTTGGTGCGTTGTGTGCCTACCGGCTTCTTTACGTGTGAGACGCGTTGCAGTCCGCCGTTTGAGTATGTCCACATACCTCCCTGCCTGTCGGTGAATAGGTAGGCCGTTTCGTTGCTTCTGTGCTCACTCATCCTTTTGAGCATAGCCGTCTCTTGTTTTGGGGCAGAGGGAGTATATCTACTCAAAGCCTTGCCTGTGTATGGCTCAAATGTCATGTCTTTCACATTCAGCCGGTAAGTCTTCTCGTTTGAAATGCAGATGATGTTGCCTTTATCATCCTCTTCAATATATGTGATACGGTTGGTTTCCAGAGGAGACTTGTCTCCCGGTTTTGCCTTGAATGAACGGAAGCGGTAGCCGTCGTATCGTCTAAGCCCGTCCCATGTAGCGAGCCATATATAGCCCTTCCGGTCTTGTATGACGTGCTGGACAATTGTTGTCGAGAACCCCGACTCCTCGCCGAAATGCTGTATGCGTATCGTGTCATCCTGCAAGGGGGTGTCAGGATAGGCAGGTATGGCTATTGCGATGGCAATTGTTAGTAATAATGACTGTATATTCATAATCAGATGTTATTTTTGATGCAAAAGTACGAATAAAAACTATAAAAAGTGCATTTTTGTCCGAAAATTAAGCAAATTGTACAATTTTTGGCTTATTGTGTATTATTCTGCACCGCAAATCCTGAACAATAATCTAATTTTGCACCAAAAATTAATCTATTAAAACATTAAATATTTATGGCAAAACAATTAATTATTACCTATGTCTTTTTATTGGCCACTCTTGCTGCGTTCGCACAAGGGGGACAAGTTAAAGGCATTGTCAAGGACTCTGCAGGCGACCCCGTAATCGGTGCCACCGTGGCAGAAGTAGGGAACAGCAAGAATGCGACGGTCACGGACTTGGACGGTGGTAAACATATCCAAATACATTATAGGTTTTTTAGGTTTTAGTTAGTAAAGATTTTTTTTGATTGGTTCTATGAAAAAAACTATTTTACTTCTGTTTGGACTGCTGCTGACATTGTTCAGCAGCATCCATGCACAAGTCCCGGCATTTCCCGGGGCTGACGGCTATGGTCGCTACACCAAGGGTGGACGCGGCGGTTCTGTGTATTATGTCACTACCCTTGAGGACGGGGATGCGCCAGGCACTCTGCGTTATGCCGTGGAGAATCTCTCCAATGTCACCATTCTCTTCAAGGTGTCGGGAACGATTCATCTCAACCGAACTCTGAACATTAACAAACCGAATATCACCATTGCCGGACAGTCGGCTCCAGGCGATGGTATATGCTTGGCAGACTATCCCGTGCTGGTGGGTGCCAATAACATCATAGTGCGCTACATGCGATTCCGCATGGGTGACGAGAAGGTTACCGTGGAAGAGGCTGAGGGAGCCGATGCCTTTGGCGGACGTTTCTGCCACAATGTCATCATCGACCACTGCTCCATATCTTGGTGTACCGACGAGTGCGCCTCGTTCTATGCCAACTATGACTTCACTATGCAGTGGTGTATCATCAGCGAGAGCCTGCGCATGAGCAAGCATCCAAAGCAGGCACACGGCTATGGTGCCATTTGGGGAGGCTTGGGTGCTTCCTACTATCATAATATGATTATCCACCATGACTCGCGCACTCCCCGCTTCGGCACGGGCAATGTGACGCCATTGGAAGACCACAAGACTGATATGCGCAACAACGTGATTTACAACTGGAGCGGCAATGGATGCTACGGTGCGGAGGGTATGTATATTAATATGGTGAACAACTACTGGAAACCCGGACCTGCAACGACGAGTGGCTCAAAGAACAGGTTTATCGGCATTGATGATGCCACCCCAGGCGACGGTAAGACCAGTGTGTGGGGCAAGTTCTATATTACCGGCAACGTGAACACCAAATACAGCAATATCACCACCGACAACTGGACGGGAGTGGTCATCAACAGCTCTAATCTGATTAATGGCAACCCTTCAAAGTCCGACCTGCGCAGCGATGAGCCGTTGGGCACGATACCAGAATTCCATCAGCACACGGCACAGGAGGCTTATGAGAAAGTGCTCGACTATGCAGGCTGTTCATTCAGCCGCGATGCAATCGACGACCGTCTCGTGACCGAGTGCCGCAACGGCACTGCCACCTTCAAGGGTGCATCAGCCAACAAGGGCGGCATCATTGACAGTCAGACCGACCTCAAGCCTGCCGGCGCTGCCGACGACTGGTCGCCATGGCCGGTATTGGCGCAGACGGATGCCCCGGAAGATACCGACGGCGACGGTATGCCCGACAGTTGGGAAAAGGCTCACGGACTGAATCCAAACGATGCCGCAGACGGCAAGCAGATCAACGAAGAAGGATATACCATGCTGGAGGTGTATCTCAACAGTCTTGTAGGCGAGATAACCAACGGACAGTATGCCGGGGCTGAAGTGATGGGCGAACCTGCATTGCCTTTTAATGATGGGACACTGACAACCGATGTCAGCGTGAAGTGGACGATGGACAGCGGTCAAGCGGGAGAGGAAGGTGTCAGCAGCGACAAAGATATTATTACAAGCGCCGCCTACTCGACAACAGAGTCCTTGACTGTCAAGGAAAAACGCACGACATTGGGCACTACCTTTACCCTGTTTCAGCCCACGGCAGAGACAAAGACCCCTTCTGAGAGTGCTGTCGTTACATACAACATCACCCTCGCCGACGGTATTGAGGCACTACCGTCGAAGATAAGTTTCGACGCAGCCCGCTTCGGAACAAGCGGAGGGTATATCGACACCAAATGGGTGGATGGAGATGGAAATGAGACTACGTTGGAGACGGGGTTCAATCCTGTAGCCAGTAATGGCTCCGACTCTCCCTTGCACGAGATAGACCTGGTAGGGAAGACCCTGAAGGCATCGAAAGGAACGTGTGGCCTGCGTATGTATATTTATCGTTTGGCAAATACAAAACAGGTGGGAATTGCCAATTTGGAAATAGGACTACATTTGGCTGACAAAACTGGAATCGGAAGCATTGACTCTGATGCCCCGACATCTGTCACCTATTTTAATATAAATGGAATTCGGGGCGGTGAAGGCAGGAATGGCATTATCATCAGGAAGGAAACCGACCGCAACGGACATATTTCTACAAGGAAACTTATCAATCACTAAATTTTTTTAGACAATGAAACACAGTTTAAAGTTATTTGCTCTTGCAATTGCATTCCTACTGGCCGGAGGCCTACAGGAAGCATGGGCCGACCCGGTTACACTGGCGGCATGGGACTTCTCCAACAACGTGAAGTACACCCAAAACTCTCAGGACGGTGCGAAGACCTACTATGTTGCCTCCAACGAGGCGAAGGTAAACATGGAATACACCTTCGACACCCAGCAGCCTTTCTTCTATCCAACCTCGGGAACCGCCACAAACAGCACCCTGAC
>JBJEAV010000379.1:0-1634 GCA_051869395.1 Prevotella sp. | reverse complement strand
TCCTCGGCCGTCAACTCAGGATTCAGTGTCCAGAGAATAATATGCTTTACCATAAATATTTATTCCAATATTAAATATCATACCTTACAGGACGCAAAATTACAAAAAAAACTTCATAACAAGCTTTTCGCTTAACAGAAAAATCGCATCTGCTAAAAATAAGAGTTGCTATCATCATAACGCTAATAAGTAATTTGACTCAACTTTCGGAAGTGGGAAGTTAAAGAAGTTAATGACGTATGTTCTACACTTGGAAAACTCCTTGACGGATGCGACAAGACTATTGTCTTTAACTTCCTTAACTTCTTTAACTTCTGAGAATTAAGTGCTTCAGTATCTTGAATAATTTGAGATAATTGGACTAAAACAGAATGCAACTCATAGTTCACAATGTTTCATACCCATTCAACTATCCATAATTGTGGTCATTATTTCCATAATTCGGGTATCGTGGCTTTCGTTGCTTAACCATACCTTTGCAACCGATATGAAGAATATTGTTTTATCTGTAATTATGTTGGCTATGGCAGCAACAACAGCAAAAGCACAGGAAGTGCAAGACAAGGCAACGAAGACATGCTCGTTGCAGTTAGTAAAGGAATGGGACAAGACATTCCCAAAGAGTGATAAGGTCAGGCATGAGAAGGTGACGTTCCGCAACCGTTTCGGCATCACGATTGCAGCCGACCTCTATGTTCCGAAAGAGGCAAAAGGTGGGTTGGCTGCCATTGCCGTAAGCGGACCTTTCGGGGCAGTGAAAGAACAGGCAAGCGGACTCTATGCGCAACGTCTGGCGGAGGAAGGTTTCCTTACCATTGCCTTCGACCCCTCGTTTACGGGCGAAAGCGGCGGAGAGCCTCGCTATTCGTCATCGATGGACATCAACACTGAGGATTTCTGCGCCGCGGTGGATTATCTCTCGTGCCGCGACGACGTGGATGCCGGGCGTATCGGCATACTTGGCATCTGCGGATGGGGAGGCATTGCACTGAACGCTGCGGCCCTCGACCCACGAGTGAAAGCTACGGTGAGCGTCACCTTATATAATATGACGCGCGTGACGCAACAGGGATATTTCGACTCCATGGACGAGGATGCCCGATTCAAGTTGAAACAACAGTTGGCTGAGCAGCGCACTGAGGAATATCGCAAGGGAGAGATACTTCCACAAGGCGGACTGCCTGCCGAGGCTCCATCTGACGCACCAGACTTCTTCAAGCAATACATTGCCTACTACAAGTCGGAAGCACGTGGCTACCATCCCCGTTCGCTCAACTCTAACATGGGATGGAACATCACCTCGCCTCTCATGCGCCTCAACCAGAACCTGTGGATTGCAGCCGACGAGATACGCACTCCCGTACTTATCGTCCACGGCGAGAAGGCTCACAGCCGATACTTCGGCGAGGAGGCTTATCAGAAAATCACAAGCGGCAAATACGCCGACAACAAGAGCCTGCTGATTGTACCCAATGCCACCCACTGCGACCTATACGACGGGGGCGAGGGCAACTATATCCCATGGAATGAGATTATCAATTTCTACAAAACAAACTTCTGGTTCAGCGACTGGCCCAAGGGCAATCCCAACACCCGCTATGCCCAGTATTTCACAGGCAACAGTCATCTTGCGC
>JBJEAV010000378.1:0-1636 GCA_051869395.1 Prevotella sp. | reverse complement strand
GGCGAGACGCCCACGCTCCCAGAGGCTGCGCATCGAAAAACCACAAATAATTGCACGTTGGCATTCTCATATACAGACATATATGTTACTTCCAAAACTTGAGTAATTTAAAACACAAAGACACGAAGAAACAGAGTGTGTTTAAATAAAAAACTCCGTACCTCTGTGTCTCTGTGTTTAAATACTAAAATATCTTTATCTCATAGTCTCCCAAGAACACGGCTCCCGGCTGCAGGTGGTTCATCAGATACTTGTCCTTGAACTCGCCGTCGTATTCAGCCCAGTCGTGGATTCCAAACCACGGCTCGATGCACACAAACGGGGCGTTCTTGCCATACGGACTCCATATTCCCACACACGGAGCGTCGAACGACAGACCCACCTTCGGGTCGCCCTTGTCGTCGAGCAGGATCGTCATGCCCACCTGCGACTTGTCGAGGATGACAGCGTCGTCGGCAAACGAATCCTCGTCGAACTTCCATGCGCTGCGCTCGGTCTTCACCTCAAACCTCTCGGGCTTGATGCAACCGCCGGTATTACCGATGATGCGGGTGAGCGGCTCGTCGTTGTCAAACAGGATTGTGCCGTGCATCTTGTCGCCCTCAGCCACGTCGGGGAGGTTGAACGCAGGATGACCGCCAACCTGGAAGTGCATCTCCTCCTTGCCCATGTTCTTCACAATCCAGAACACGTTGATGGTATCCTCCTTGAGCACATATCTCACGTTCAGCTGGAACTTGTAAGGATACACCTTCAGCGTCTCCTCGTTGGCATCCAGTCCGTATGTCACGCTTGTTTCGGTCTTGTGGAGCACCTCGAAGTCCATGTCCCTTGCGAATCCGTGTCTCGGCAGGCTGTATGTCTTTCCATCCACACGATATTCGTCCTTCCACAATCCGCAAACGATCGGGAAGAGCAGCGGAGAGCGGCGCGGCCAGTATTTCTCGTCGCCCTGCCACAGATATTCATGTCCCTCAGCATTCTTGATGCTCTGCAGTTCAGCTCCGTGAGAAGAAACCTCAACGGTGAGCTTGTCATTTTTCAATATTTCCATAGTCTTTATTCTTTTGATTTTGACATAATATTCGCATTATATTGCGCAAAGATAGCACTTTTCTCCGACACTACCAAATAAACCCGCATTTTTTTGCATTTTTTGTCTATAAACCACAGATTTACGGCCTAATTGCCATAAAACGAATAGAAATCCAAATGAATTTCGATTAACCACAATCCCGCGAGCGTAATCTAAAGACATAGACATAGACTAAGAAAAAGACTACGTCTTAAAGAAGACCCGCCGACGGTGAATGCGGATGCCACTGGGAGCGTAGGCATCCCGCCAGAGGTCAATGCGCAGCTCACGAGTTCTCAATCAGTTTTAAATCTGATTGATTCCCAACGCCCCCGCGCGCGTTACAGAGAAGAGAAGAAAAGAAAAAGAAAAGATTACATCTTAAAGAAAATGCCGCTGTTTTTTCTTTGACCACAGATTAGCACTGATTATACCACAGATTAGCACTGATTATACCACAGATTAACACAGATTTTCGACATGTACGGGCTGAAAGCCCAAAAGCACATAGCCCAGGGCGACACCCTGGGTTTGTGATGTTATTGTGATAAACGCCCTGAA
>JBJEAV010000377.1:0-1645 GCA_051869395.1 Prevotella sp. | reverse complement strand
TCAGTTCACCCCTGGGGCCTTTCCCTGAGCAAAACGGTAAATAACATTTCCATCAACATTTCCATCTCTGCGCTACAGATTCGCCTGAAAATAGTTACCTTTGCACAGGCAAGTAAGTAGGCCATCATTGGCAATGGACTTTCGAGTCCAATGTTCAGTTTGGTTCCGTCAGCTCGTAGAGTAATAATTGGTTGTTGGAGACCTTATAGAAGAGTACATATTTTAGGAGCATCGGACTTGCTGTTTTATAATCAAAATCAAAGGCTATGGCACGTAAGGCAGAAAAGGAAAAAACGAAGGATGGCTTGAAGCTGAAGATAGTCAATCCCAATGCGGCAGGCATAGACATCGCCTATGGTGAGATGCAAGTCTGCGTACCCGAGGACCGTGATAGCGATAACAATCGCTGTTTCGGCAGTTTCACATGTGACTACGAGGAGATTGCCTCGTGGCTCAAGTCCTGTGGTATCACCACAGTGGCGATGGAGTCGACAGGTTCCTACTGGGTAGGCCTGTATTTCTTCCTTGAGGAGAAAGGTTTTGATGTCCTGCTGGCCAATGCGAAGGACGTGAAGAACGTCTCTGGCAAGAAAACGGACGAGGCGGATGCCGAGTGGATAATGCTCATGCACAGCTATGGGCTGCTGAAGCCGAGTTTCCACCCCGATGCCGCAGCCCGTGGCATCCGTGAGCTTGCCCGCCACCGTGACAACATGCTCCGCAGTGCCAGCAAGGAAGTCCAGCACATGCAGAAGTCGCTTGTGCTGATGAACATCAAGGTGGATACTGTCATAAGCGACATCCTCGGCAAATCGGGCAAAGCCATCATAGAGGCAATTCTAAACGGCAACCATGACCCCAAGTCGCTAGCCCAACTGGCCGACCCGCGCTGCAAGGCCAGCAAGGAAACAATAGAGAAGTCGCTCGAAGGCACTTGGGATGTCGTTCATCTCTTTGAGCTCAAGCAGTCCTATGATCTCTACAAGTACATCCACACCCAGATAGCCGACTGCGAGGCGGAGATGGACAGGCTTCTGGACGAATACACGGATGGATGCGGCACGGACATGCAAGGCTATACGGCGACAAAAAAGCGGGTGGCCAAAAAGAATGCCATATCCTTTGACGCGGAGAAGCATGCATTCTCCATGTGGGGAGTGAACGCCATGGAGATACCGGGCATGAGTCTTGGTGCACTGGCAGTCCTGATGGGGGAACTTGGAAGCGGATTCACAGAAAAGTTCACGTCGGCCAAGAGCTTTTGCAAGTGGTGCAACCTCGTTCCGAACAACAAAATCTCAGGAGGCAAACTTCTCTCGAGCAAGGTGCCGAAACAGAAGAACAGAGTCGGACAGGTATTCAGACTATGTGCCAACTCAGTGAAAAGTGTCAAGACAGGACTCGGCATATATTTCAGGAGGCAAAAGTCCAAAGGTGGTCATCTGCAAGCTATTGTAGCAACCGCAAATAAGATTGCCAGGATATTCTATACAATGGTAGTGAGCAAGAATCACTATGACGAAAGCAAAGTAGGACTTGATGAAAAGCAACTCCTTGAAAGGAAAATTATCTTGGCGCAAATAACACTGGACAGACTCAATCGCAAGCTCTCTGTAACGCAGGGATGATACATGTTATATAGAAG
>JBJEAV010000376.1:0-1653 GCA_051869395.1 Prevotella sp. | reverse complement strand
ATATTCAAATCTGCCACAATTGGTTAAAAATGATTGTTTATGGCAGAATAAGAGGGGTTATATTTTGCCACAAACGGTATTTTTTGTACTTTTGTGGCAAAATAAAAGCAATTATGAGTATTATTGTAGGAAGAAAACAGGAGATTGAAGAGCTTGAACGCCACTATGACAGTGACCGTCCCGAGTTTGTCGCCATCTATGGCAGGCGGCGAGTGGGAAAGACCTTCCTCGTAAAGCAGACGTTCAAGGGCAGAATTGCCTTTCAGCATACAGGCGTGTCACCAGTGGATATGCAAGGAGTTGCCAACAGGATGAAGTCGCAGTTGGACAGTTTCTATTATTCCCTTCTCAACCATGGACTTGAAGGCTATACACGTCCCAAGTCGTGGATGGAGGCTTTCTACCAGTTGGAGAAGTTGCTCGATATGCTTGACGATGGCAATCGCCAGGTGGTGTTCTTCGATGAGCTGCCATGGATGGACACTCCACGCTCGGGATTTCTTTCGGCTTTCGAGAGCTTCTGGAACGGGTGGTGCAGTGGGCGCGACAATATCATGCTGATAATATGCGGCAGTGCCACGTCGTGGATTCTTGGCAATATATCCCGCAGCCGCGGAGGACTTTACGGACGCCTGACCTGCGAGATAAAGCTCATGCCGTTCACGCTGCATGAGTGTGAGCAGTATTTTGCCAACCAATCCATCGAAATGTCACGCTACGACATAATGCAATCGTATATGATATTTGGCGGAATCCCGTATTATCTCAGCTACTTCACCAAGGGGCTGAGCCTTGAAGGTAATGCTGACCGCATACTGTTTGGCAGGAATCCGAAACTCAAGGATGAATTCAACCGACTGTTCAATGCGATATTCAGTAATCCCGAGGACTGTAGAAAGATTATCCGTCTGCTTGCCTCAAGGCATAGCGGTTTCACCCGTGAAGAGATAGCCAAGGGCACATCAATCCCTTTCGGTGGCGGACTGTCGGACACACTAACGGCATTGGCAGAGAGCGATTTTGTCATGCGATATACTCCATACGGCGAAAAGGCCAACCAGTTCAGATACAAACTGATAGACAACTTCTGCCTCTTCTGGTTGAAATATGTGGAAACCAATCACGCAGACCAAAGCTTTATGACCGACAATGCGGCATCAGACATCATGCGCTCATGGCGCGGCATAGCCTTCGAGGAGACTTGCTGGCAGCATATCGACCAGATAAGGCAAGCACTGCAGATAGGTGGAGTAAAATCGTCGGTTTCTTCATGGACAGTCCGAGGTGATGACGAGGGCGACGGTTGTCAGATAGACCTGCTCATATCGCGTGCCGACAATGTCGTAAATCTCTGCGAGATGAAGTTTGCCGGTTCGGCATACACAATTGACAAGGACGAGGAGGCGAAGTTGCGCCAACGCATCGAGCGCTTGAAGGCTACCCTCCCGGCAAAGCATACCGTACATCTCACAATGATAACCACATACGGCATAGCCCGCGGAAAGCATAGCGGGATAGTGCAGAAGGAGGTTAAGATGGACGACTTGTTTTGTTAGCATGTGATGACTATCCTAAGGATATCTGAATGACCGTCCTTGTGGTGTCTGAATGACCGTCCTTGTGGTGTCTGAATGACCGTCCTTGTGGTGTCTG